>DBFWRP010000001.1:0-1295 GCA_048222005.1 Muribaculaceae bacterium
ACGACCTTGGAGGCGGAGCACTCAAGCCAGGTGCGTACTTCCTTGCCGCTCATGGTGATCTGGTAGAACCAGTTCTCGTAGCGGTAAAGGCGGAACATATCGCCAAGCTTGATATCGCCTGCCGGGATGAGGTTTGCGGCATTGCCGGAGGTAAGAGGAGCGGTGATGGAGAGCTGAGCCGGGGTATCGTCGCTCTTGTCATCGGGGGTGTTTTCGCCGGTGCGGTCGTATGCGCCCCAGATCTGGACCTGGTTCACAAGGTCAACGAATGCCGAAGGAGCGGTGCCGAGGCCGGAGGCGGTGAAGTCGCCGCTTGCCTTGCCGATGGGCTTGAGCATGTAGTCGTTCCAGGTTGCTGTCTCATACGGCTGAAGTGCTGCGGTAATGTCTGCATCCGGCTCGTAGAGTGCCTCCGTAACGCGGCCTTCACGTTTGGTCATAGGCTCGTTTGAAGCCTCAACGGTGTACTCTTTGGTAGCCTTATTGTAGGTGAACAGTGCGCGGCCGACAACGGCTGCCTTGGTGCTCGGGGAGATAACGGGGATCTCCTTGCCATCGGTGTTTGCGATCTTGGTAACACCATTGCGGTGCTCATGACCGGAGAAAACGAGGTCGATGGAGTTGGTGGTGGAAACAAGCTCACGGATGAAGTCGGAGTTCTCGGGGTCGCCGTCGATGCCGCTGTGGCTGACGAGGACGATGAGGTCTGCCTGTGCCTTCATCTCGGCTTCGTAGTGCTTATAGGTCTCGACAACGCCGGCAAAGTAGATGCCCTTCCAGTTTTCAGGAACATCCCAGTTTGCGATGTTGGGGTTGCCTATGCCCATGACTGCGACCTTAACGCCGTCATACTCCTTGATGACGTAAGGAGCATAGCCGTTCCAGGTTTTCCAGTCGCGGCTTGTGTCGTTATTGGTGCTTGCATCGAGATAGTTTGCCATGGAAACGCCGACCTGAGATTCGGTCTCCGTGGAAGCGGAGGTCAGGTAATCAAGCTGGCGCTGAAGAATATCCATGCCGTAGTTAAACTCATGATTGCCCACGACCCACATGTCGTAGTCCATCATACGCATGACCTTCATGGCAGGATCCTGTGCATCCTTCTGATAGAACGCATAGTAATAGGTCAGCGGTGTGCCCTGAATAGTGTCGCCCGAGTCGCTCAGGAATACGTTTTTGTACTCTGCGCGCTGCTGCTTGACATATGTGGCAACCCTTGTCATGGCCTGATAATGGGTGCCGGATTTGTCTGCGTCCTGCGTGTAGTCAGTTGCAAACTGCTGTCCATGCACGTC
>DBFWRP010000010.1:0-1077 GCA_048222005.1 Muribaculaceae bacterium
GTCAATAAGTTTCCCCCTGCGCACGGGCGCAGAAAAATAGATACATAAAAGGAAGTAAGCAAACGTGAAAAAGAAACTGACTGCGATTTTCCTGTGCGTTGCTCTTGTCGCTATCGCCGTCGTGGGCGCATCTCTCGCGTACTTCACCGACACCGATTCGGCCACCAACACCTTCACCGTCGGTAATGTCAAGATCGACCTGATCGAGTCCAGATACCACCGCGAGGGCAACGACAACTCCGGCGATACCTCCATCCCCGATCCCACCCAGACCGCAAGCGGCATGAAGTATGTCACCGACGGCCACAAGGCGTTCACTGATGCGGAAATCAAGGCAGACGCCGAGAAATACTCCGATTATATCGGCGAACGCGGCGAAAACATGGTTCCCGGCCGCAACTTTGCCAAGTGCCCCTATGTGGTCAACACCGGCGCAAATGATGCTTATGTCCGTGTCCGTGTGATGATTCCCCACGATGGCGATGTTGATAACGGCGGCATCATCAACGCTATGTTCTGCTCTACTGCCACGAGTTCCGGTGAGTTCCAGCAAGGAGCAAACGGGGAGAACTGGCCTGTCGTTGAAATGAACGGCTACACCGGTGACAATGGCCTGAAGTACGATGTCTACACCTTCACACGCACCGAGCCTCTCAAGGCTGGCGCTATGACCGAGTGGAACGTCTGGAACTTCGTCGGCATTGGCAAGAACGTCACTAATGCGGACATCGAAAAAGCTATCGAGAATGGTGTCATCACTAAGACCAACAATGGCGCGCTGAGCCTGAACATTCTGGTGCAGGCTGATGCCATTCAGGCCGAGGGCTTTGCGGACGCAAAAGCGGCTTTTGCCGCATTTGATGCGCAGAAGTAATTGACTTTCGCACGGCATGCGGCTTTTTCGATAAGCCGCGTCAATAAGTTTCCCCCCCTGCACACGGGCGCAGAAAAATAGATACATAAAAGGAGCAAGCAAACATGAAAAAGAAACTGACCGCGATCTTCCTGTGTGTCGCTCTCGCGGCGATCGCCATCGTGGGCGCATCTCTTGCGTACTTCACCGATACCAAGAGCGCA
>DBFWRP010000100.1:0-1243 GCA_048222005.1 Muribaculaceae bacterium
GTACTCGCCGACGGCAGCTATAGCAGCACTTGGAAGAAATTCAGTTACACGCTGCCCGAAGGCACCAGGTACTTCGCCATCCACGCAAACCACGTGGGACCAGGCTCCTCCGGCCCCGCGTCGCCACTCTTATGCGTGGACGACATAAGCTACATCCCCGCAGGCAAGGGCCCGGGCACACTCGTCGGATACAACGTATACGTCGACGACAAGTTGCTCACCCCGACCCCGATAGCCGCCACATCTTTCAAGGCGACCAAGCCTGACGGAGCCCTTGCCTACAAGGTGACCGCCGTGTACGACCGCGGCGAGTCCATGCCCGTGACCATCGACGCCACCGGCAGTGCCGCGATGCACTCCGGAGAAGATGTCCAGGTACGGGGCGCCGAGGGGGCGGTCATCATATCCGCCCCGCAGGATGCCATGGCCGAAGTCTATAGCCTCCAGGGCGCCATCGTGGCCCGTAAGGCCATTGTCGCAGGGACAAACCGCATTGACATCGCTCCGGACTTCTATATAGTGAGAATTGGCTCCGTAACCGAAAAGGTGGTCGTACGATAACCACTTGGCAGCATCACGACGAAAGCGGCACGCCCCGGGGCGTGCCGCTTTTACTGCGTCAGTCTCACAGGAGAAAAACAGGGTAGTGAAAAATTAACAAAAATTAACAAACACTGCTAAAGCATTGAAAATTCGACTGTTAGATGGCTAACAAGTCGTGGGATGTCCCTTTCTGGTTCCTATGGGGTCTTGACAAGGGCATTCAGAAGCAGTAACTTTGCACTCGCAATCGCAGCCACGGTGCCATGCGCCACGGTTCGGTTGCGGAGAACAATGACAGATTGCGACAGGATAGCCATACGAAAGGCAAGCAAGGAACAAGGAACCTGGGAGTCCCGTCAGAGACTCTCACCTTCAATTCCGACCAAATAGGCCGGGCCGGGACGACGAACCTCAGCGAGCTGCGACGTGTTGTCGATTTCTGAGAAAAGAATAAAAGCAACATAAACAGCGGAGAGTTTGATCCTGGCTCAGGATGAACGCTAGCGGCAGGCTTAACACATGCAAGTCGAGGGGCAGCGGGGCTGAGTGCTTGCACTCGGCCGCCGGCGACCGGCGCACGGGTGAGTAACACGTATGCAACCTGCCCCGGAGCGGGGGATAACCCGGCGAAAGCCGGACTAATACCGCGTACATATCCACAAGGCATCTTGTGGATAGGAAAGGACCTCGGTCCGCTCCG
>DBFWRP010000101.1:0-13848 GCA_048222005.1 Muribaculaceae bacterium
CCCGGCAAGCATGGCACACTGCCACCTGCCAAGGTCAAGATAATCGGCCACACGCACCATCACCGGCAGTCCCTCGATGAAATAGGTGCCCGACTTTGATGCTCCCGGCGACACCTTTGCCGTGTGCTGGCGGAAACGATTGAGCTTGCGGCGCACCTCCACCGCACCTCCTCGGGTGGCGAGGTTGACCCAGAACAGCCAGTCGCCGCAATAGCGCATACGCAGCTGGCAATCCTCTATCGCCGGAGCCATGCTGCGGCGGAACACCGCCTGCGAGGCATTGTACACATTGGCCGTCCACAACAGTTTTCGCACCATAAGCTCGCGACCCGTGTAGACCTCCACCTCGGGCTGACCGGGCCGATAGCGGTCCCAGTCCATGTGCGGTATGTTGTTGCCCAAGGCGTCCACCATCAGCGAACCTGCGAATGCAAGCGCCGCTTCGGGATGAGCCTCCAGGTGGGGCACCAGTGTGGCCAGGAAATCAGGCGTGGCGGAATCGTCGCTCTCGGCAATCCATACATATTCCCCGCGTGCCAGGGCGAAGCCGCGCTTCCATTGGGCAAATGTGCTTCCGGAGTTCTGCCCGTTGAGCACTATATGGCTCACACGCGGCTCGCTGCGGTAACTCTCTATGACCTCCCGGCTGTTGTCGGTGGAACAATCGTCAAGCAGGATAAGCTCTATATTGCCATAGGTCTGCCCCAGGACGCTGTCGATGCGTTCACGCAAAAATCCGGCATGATTGTAGTTTGGCACAATCACGCTCACCATCCCCTTGATTGTATCGTTCGTAGTGGTCATAGCATATTTCTGCACATCGGTACGTGGCAGTCAAAGTTAACGAATTAATCACAGCCGCGCAACAGCCGCGCCGCCTTTCATTGGCCGCGCATGGCTGCTATGATGCGCAGCAGACGGCCGGCAATCACCTTTTCGGAAAAGCGCGAAGCCACTGAAGCATGTTGCTCAGCGCGCGGGAACGGCGATTCGAGAGCCAGCCGCAGACAATGTGCCACCGACTGGGCCGACCCGTAGTCGGCTATATATCCGTTCTCGCCATGCGTCACGATGTCGGGCTGTCCCCCCACGCCGAAAGTCACCGGGGTGGCACCTGCGGCCATCCCCTCCATAAGGGTGGCTCCCATTGTCTCGAATCGGGAGGTGGACAGCACCACGTTTGCCGAAGCATACAGGTTCCGCAATTCGTCAGGCGCCATACGCCCCACGTAGCGGTAAGGGAACCGGAGTGTATCAAAGGCATGCACATCCGCCACCCCCCCGAAGAACACCGCCTCCGACCGTGCGGCCAGCTCCGGATGTTCCTGCGCAAGCAGATTGAGAGCCTCGATGGCCACCGGGAGCCCCTTTACGGGGTCGTCAATACGGGCTGCCCCCATCACTATGCGCAGCTTGCCACAGTCGGAACCCTCGACGGGTTCCGTAGTGAACTCCTCAACAGGGAAGGCATGGCCGAGAACCTCGATATCCATCCCCCTCAGCAGCGACCCTTTAAGACTCTGCTCACGCTGCCAATGGCTTACGGCAAGGAACCGGATCGGATAACGGCGGAAAATGTCCATTTTCCGCTCCCAAACGGCACGTGACAAATCGCCCATGCGCCGTTCCCAGTGGAGCAGCGGGCAGCGGCCACAGCCCATTTCGTAACGCGTGCAGCCGGCCGGCAGATGGCAAATGCCGGTGGCACACCAGAGGTCGTGCATCCACCACACCACAGGCTTCTTCATCCTGCATATGCGATCCAGCTGCCCAAGCGACAGAAAGCCCTGGTTTACCCAGCCCAGCACAATGGCGTCAGCCTCGGCAACCCAGGGGTGCGATGCCACGGCAGCGCCGAAGCGGGCAGTCGACACCTTCCACAGGTCCGCCCGATCGAATCCGTTGCTTGCAAAAATCTCGGCGCGTTCGGCCACCTTGGCCAGCTTGCGGCGGAAACTCCCCACCTGAGCCACCCACGCATCATCGCCATCCTTACGCCCCACGAGCATGCGGGCATCCACGCCCATGCGGCGCAGAGCTGACACAAGGCGGTAGGTCACCATTGCGGCGCCACCGAGAGTGTCGTTGGTGGACAGAAACAGAATCATACGGCAGCAGGTTTACGTCGGTTTTTCACCTCGTTCACAAACACCACGCCGGCATAAACCGCCAGCAGCAGCACACGCGTGGGGAAATCTATCCAGTTGTTGCCGGTGGAAAGCAGTGTAGCCGCACCCCACAGCGCCATGGCCGTCACCGCATAGAGTGCGAGGCGTCCCACCTCATAGGGGATGGGATATTTGAAACGGCCCACCAGATAGCTTGCCACCATCATGAATCCATAGCAGCTGAAAGCTGCCCAGGCACAGGCCATATAGCCGAACGTAGGGACAAATGCGATGTTCACGCCGAGCGTTACGGCAAGTCCGGCAAGCGAGAACCATGTGCCCCATATGGTGCGGTCAGTCAGCTTGTACCAGAGCGACAGGTTGAAGAACACGCCGAAGAACAGCTCGGCGAGCATCACAACGGACACAACCTTCAGGCCTTCGAAATATGCAGGCGATATGAAATATTTGAGCACCGGCAGAAAGAACATCACCCCAAGGAAGATGAACATACCGAAAATCACGAACCAGTTCATCGCCTCCACGTATGCCCGTTCCTTTCCGGCGCCTTTCTCTTTGTTCTGGGCAAAGATAAACGGCTCATAGGCGAAGCGGAAAGCCTGTATGAACATCACCATGACAATGGCGATCTTGTAGTTCGCTCCATACACTCCCAGGCTGCTCATGGCTTCCTGGTGGTCGGCTATCAGCATGGGGTAGAGAATCTTGTCGATGGTCTGGTTCATGATGCCGGCGATGCCGATGATCAGGATGGGAAACGAATAGCCCAGCATCTCGCGAAGCAGACGGCCGTTGAATTTATAGTTTTCGGCCAGAATCTCGGGCACCAGCATAAGCAGCACGGCAAGCGAGCTGATGAGGTTGGCCAGGAAAATGTAGCCGATGCCAAAATCCGGGTCATAGAACCATGCTATCCATCCCGGTGCAGATTCCCAGATGACGGGGCAGAGAAGGATAAAGAACAGGTTCAGCCCTATATTGATGGCGATGTTGAGCAGTTTCAGCGTGGCGAACCTCACAGGGCGCTTGCGGTAGCGCAGATAGGCGAACGGAATGGCCGTGTAGGCATCCACACCCACTGCAATCACCATCATCCATATGAACGACGGATGGTCGGCGCAGTCGAGCCACCCTGCTATCTCGGGCGACAGCAGGCATCCCGCCACAATGAACAGCATTGAAGTGGAGCCCAGCGAAAGCAACGCCGTGGTGTACACCTGGCCCGCATCGGTCCAGCGGTCGTGGTTGGCGAAACGGAAAAAACCGGTCTCCATCCCATATGTAAGGATGGTAAGGACCAATGCCACGTAAGCATAGATATTTGTCACCACACCATATTGTGCCGCCGCGAAACAATAGGTGTACATAGGCACAAGGCACCAGTTGAGAAACCGGCCCACAATGCTGCTCACACCGTAAATCGCGGTGTCCTTGAAAAGGCTTTTTACTCCGGCCATATTTTTAAAATCGCTTTTGGTTATGCAAATATAGGATGTTTCCATAACACGGCAAAAACGACAGGTACATTCGGAATTGCACCGGATGCCACACCGCCCGCATGAATCAAGGGCTTCAGGATATCGCCAAAATGTTTTTATGCACATATGATGAATAATGGAATAATTAACCCATATGGGAATTTATTAGCATAATTGGACAAAAATTAACAATAAGCCATGCTATTAACAAGCTTTAACAAATTGGGGGGGTAAAATGTGAAAGTTTCCTTAAATTTGTTGCAGAACTGGCAACGTTGCGAGTTCATATAACTCCTATATTTATGCGTAAATATTACACACCCAAAAGCATTGCATTTGCATTGGCGTTGGTAGCCGCAGCAGGCACTCTTTCTGCAAAAACTGTTTACATCGAACAGGACGGAGTAAGGTACTATTGGAACAACACCAAAACGAATGTGGAGGTGGCCTCCCCCGCGAAAGGCACCGCTTATGTAGGTGATATCGTGATTCCGGCCACAATCACGTATGAGGAGCAGGTTCTGGACGTGACAGCCGTAAGGTCAAGCGCGTTCTCCGAGAACACTTACCTAACATCGGTCACCCTCCCCGAATCGGTGACCTCGATTGGCGACTATGCATTCGATTCATGCGAAGGGATTAAAAAGGTGACAATGCCCGGCGTGAAAACCATCGGGCACTGGGCGTTCCGCAACTGCTATGAACTGGAGACACTTGATTTCAGCGACAAGCTGGAAAGCATCGGCAACTATTGCTTTGATAAAATATTGAAAATAACCTCCATAACCCTTCCGGAAACCACCACCAATCTCGGTGGATACGCCTTCGAGGGGAATCCTCAGATCACCACCGTGACCTGCAAGGCTGTGACACCTCCGGCCGTAAAAAGAGGCTATCTCGACGGCGAGGAGATCTACACCATTTTCGATGACAACGACTACGGCGACCGTGTGCTGTTTGTTCCCGAAGAGTCAATCAACGCTTATAAATCCGCCCTCGGATGGCACCATTTCGGAGCCAACATCAAGGCCATCGGATCAAGCTCGATAGCCGAAACTCTTGCCGACAATGGCTTTTTCACAGTGAAAGCCCTGGGCGCAGCCGCCGTTGAGGTTTCCACCACCGAAGCCACTGTTGTCAAAGTGGTTAACATGAACGGTCAGCTCGTGAAATCGCTGACGGTCACCCCCGGCACCACCGTTATCACCGACCTCCCCGCAGGCATATTGGTTGTGAACGGCGTGAAAGTCGCAGTCCGCAAATAATCAGGCAGCAGTTTATTCCCAGATCATTTTTAAGACCAAAACATAAAAAGGTGCGCCAATATGGTGCACCTTTTACATTATGCTTTATGTTGTAATCTTTATCAATTGGCAAACAGCCCGCCGAGTCCTTCGGCCTCGAAGCCGAGATGACGCCATGCCAGATCGGTCACCTCGCGTCCGCGAGGGGTGCGTTTGATGAAACCCTCCTTGATGAGGAACGGTTCGTAGACATCCTCGATGGTGCCTGGGTCCTCGCCCAAAGCCGTGGCGATGGTGGTGAGTCCCACCGGGCCGCCGCGGAATTTGGTTATCATGGTGCGCAGCAGCTTGTTGTCTATCTCGTTCAGGCCATATCGGTCGATATTGAGGGCCTCCAGGCCATAACGGGCAATCTCCGGGTCGATGGCTCCCGAGCCTTTCACCTGCGCGAAATCGCGCACACGGCGCAACAGAGCGTTGGCTATACGGGGCGTCCCGCGCGAACGCATGGCAATTTCGTGGGCAGCCTCACCGCTGCACTTCACTCCGAGCAGCGATGCCGAACGCAGGATGATGCGCTCCAACGTGATATGGTCGTAATATTCCAGATGGCAGTCTATACCGAAACGCGCCCTGAGCGGAGGCGTGAGCAATCCGCTGCGCGTGGTGGCGCCCACAAGCGTGAACGGCGAAAGCGACAGCTGCACCGAACGCGCCCCCGGACCTTTATCGATCATTATATCGATGCGGAAATCCTCCATGGCCGAGTAGAGGTACTCCTCCACCGTGTGGCTCAGGCGATGAATCTCGTCGATGAACAGCACATCGTTCTCCTCAAGCGAAGTGAGGATACCGGCCAGATCGCCCGGCTTATCAAGCACCGGACCGGAAGTCACCTTGAAGCCCACCCCCAACTCATTGGCTATGATTGCCGACAGCGTGGTTTTGCCCAGGCCGGGAGGCCCGTGCAGCAGCAGGTGGTCAAGAGGCTCGCCACGCATTTTGGCAGCCGCGACAAACACCCGCAGATTCTCCACAATCTTTTCCTGTCCGGCAAACGCCTCGAAGCGCCCCGGACGCAATGCGCGTTCGTAGTCGCCGTCACGCTCGCTGGCGCTGTTGTGTATGTCGAAATCCTGTTGCTCCATCCGGTTCCTGTTAAAAGCACATGTTCTTTTTAAACATTCCTGCGGTGTCGGTTCCACCGCACACCGCTTAAAGCAACAAAATTACGAAAATCCCCCCTCATTCGCAACCAACCACCACGCCACACATTCCAAAACGCCCTCAAATGCAACCATTTTTAGCTGCACCTCCGAACTGCATCCCTTACAGTTGTGAGCAACGCCGGAATGTCAGTCTGGATTGCCCCAAACACAAGTTCAGCATCAAGCTCGAAATAACCATGAGCTATATGGTTGCGCATACCTATTATGGCCTTCCACGGAACTTCCGGAAATTCAGATTGATTCGAGGGTTTGGCGTGCGCGTAGTTTGTTATGTTCAGAGTATTGTGATGGCATCACTGGCTATTTGGTTAAGGAATTTTTGAGAGAGATGGGCATGTCGCCGAACCAGATCCACCGATGTTTTCAAAAGATTTTCAAGAAAACCTCTAAGCCCCTCCATCAACAGAATTTTAGGCGGCATATCAACAAGTATATCCACGTCACTGTCAGGACGATTGTCTCCACGTGCCATGGAACCGAACAGACACAACCCGGTAACACCATACACACGTTGTATATATGGCAAATTATCCGTAATCAATGTTATACATTCTTTGGTATTGCACATGGCCGGTCATTTTTTTGACTTAAAGGAGCATGCTACATGCTCCTGACAAATCTACAATTTATTTTTCAAACGCACAACATCAAGTAGCCGGTCCATTCCTCCTCCGCAGGATAAAAAGTTGTCGGAATGCAGAATTCAAAATTTCGTGAAACTGTAGGGACGCTCGGCTCGAGCGTCCGGCGCTAACAATGCAAAATACAATTTATCTTAGTGCCGGTCTGAGCCGGGCGCGTTGGCTTCACGTTCTGCCTGGGATGAAAATGAAAAAATGTTGCTGAAAAACAGAGTGGGAAATTTGGTAGGGTTACAAACTGTAAGTACCTTTGGAAAGTCATGATTTACGTTGAGCTGCCCGAAGGTTTCGCCACTGAGAAGGAAAAACTGCCTTTTTTTCTGGCTATGGAGGAATTTCTCGCTCGCCATCGCGACGGGGAATACTTCTTCATGTGGCAGGTGGACCCGACGGTTATTTTCGGACGCAACCAGCAGATTGACGCCGAGGTGAATCTCGCATTCTGCCGCAAGGAGGGGATACAGGTGTATCGCCGGAAAAGTGGCGGAGGATGTGTGTATGCCGACCGCAACAACATCATGTTCAGCCATGTGGCATCCTCCGGCCGCGTTGCCACCACTTTCACGCACTACACTTCGGCTGTGGCCGCCATGCTGCGTGACCTCGGGATGGATGCCGGCTCGACCGGACGCAACGACATCATGATCGGCGACCGCAAGGTGAGCGGTTACGCGTTCTACAACATCAACCTCCCCTCCGGTACCCGCGCTGTGGTGCACGGCACGATGCTCTACGATGCCGACCTCCCCTGCATGATGCAGGCCCTGACACCGTCGGCTGTCAAACTTGAAGCCAAAGGCGTGGCCTCCGTGCGCAAACGGGTCACCACCGTGCGCGAACACTGCGACATATCACTCGCCGACTTCAAGGCGTTTGCACGCCGTCATCTGTGCGAGGGCACAATTAGGCTGACGCCTGACGATGTGGAAGAGATTCGCGCCATCGAACAGGGCTACTATGCCTCTGACTGGATTTACGGCCACCGCAAACGCGGACGTTCCACACCCATGCGTGTGGAGGGCGTGGGCGAATTCGTGATTGACCTGACCGTTGAAAACGGCGACGCACTTCCACGAATCGGCGCGCTCGACATCTCCGGCGATTTCTTCATCACCGGCGACGTGGATGCCGCCATAGTCCGGCCCCTCACGCGATGCCCTCTGTCGGCCGAAAGCATGGCCGCAGCTTTATCCGGCACGGATGTGCCTTCGGTGATTCCGGGACTTGACGCCGACATGCTTATAAGCCTGATTCTGAATCAGCACAGACTCAATACTGACAATACAACAACTGCTTAAATCTATCATACGTGTTTATGGAAGAGACCAAGAAAACATGCCTTCACGGCCGCCATGTGGCACTCGGTGCACTGATGAGCCCGTTCGGAGGCTTCGACATGCCTATTCAGTACAAAGGCATCGTTGAGGAACACAACGCCGTGCGCACAGCCTGCGGCGTGTTCGACGTATCGCACATGGGCGAAGTTCTCGTATCGGGCCAGGACGCCACCCGGTTTGTCAACTACATCTTCTCGAACGATGTGGAACCTGCTCACCCGGGCCAGTGCCTCTACGGCATGATGCTCAACGAGCGCGGCGGCGTGGTTGACGACCTGCTTGTCTACAAATTCAATGAGAACCGCTATCTGCTTGTCATCAACGCATCCAACATCGAGAAGGATGAAAACTGGATTGTGGAGCGCATGAACGACACCAACCCTGATTCGGCCGAAGGCCTCCCATTCCGTGTGGATGTGGAGCTGGTGAGCGAAGTTGTGGCCGAACTCGCCGTGCAGGGTCCGGAAGCTGAGAAGGTTGTAGAGGAGGTGCTCTCGATTGCCTGCTCCGACCTCACTTTCTATACTTTCAAGGAGATAAAGATTGACGGCAACGACGCCGTGATAAGCCGAACCGGCTACACCGGCGAGGACGGATTCGAAATCTATGCCGCCGAGGAGGTGATCGAAACCCTTTGGGACAAGCTGATGGAATCCGGCCGCTGCATGCCGTGCGGACTGGGATGCCGCGACACCCTGCGTTTTGAAGTCGGTCTGCCGCTCTATGGCGACGAACTGGCCGACGACATCACCCCCGTGGAGGCAGCACTGACAATGTTCGTAAAACTCGACAAGGCTCAGTTCATGGGACGCGACGCCGTGGCGGCACAGAAAGCTGCCGGTGCTCAGCGCAAGCTCGTCGGCCTTGAACTGACCGACCGCGCCATTCCGCGCCACGGCTACGAAGTGCTCAACGAAGCCGACGAGACCATCGGGTACGTCACCACAGGCTACCACTCCATCTCCACCGACAAGAGCGTGGCCATGGCGCTGGTCGACAGCCGCTATGCCGCCAACGGCACACCGCTGAAAGTACGCATCCGCAAAAAGACCTTCCCCTGCACCGTGGTGCCGAAACGCTTCTACAAAAAGTCATACAAGAAATAACACCTCTCCCCAATAAAACAAACCAGAACATATCAACCAGATAAATTACCAAAAACTATGATCCGCTACAGCAAAACCCACGAATACGTACGTGTTGAAGATAATTTCGGTTACATCGGTGTGTCCGATTACGCACAGCATCAGCTCGGCAACGTCGTTTATGTAGACATGCCTGAAGTCGACGACGAACTTACCGCAGGCGAGGATTTCGGCGCCATCGAAAGCGTAAAGGCCGCATCCGACCTCTATTCGCCCGTAAGCGGCACTGTTGTGGAGGTAAACGAAGCCCTCGAATCAGATCCCCAGCTCATCAACAAGGACGCGATGGCCAACTGGATTGTGAAAGTGGAACTCGCCGACCCCTCCGAGCTTGACAACCTCATGGACGAGGAAGCCTACAAGGCATTCTGCGACACAGCCCACTGATTCAGCCCAACCAACCGTTTGTCTTCCAAATACACATCCCACCCACATGCACCGATATTTTCCACACACCCGGGCCGACATAGCCGAAATGCTTGAAGTCTGCGGAGTGAAATCGCTCGCCGACCTGTATGCCGACGTCCCGGAGGAGTTGCGCCTTAAGAAGCCTTACAATCTTCCCGGCCAGCTCAGCGAACAGGACGTGCGCCGTTATTTCAACCGCCTGGCAGCCAAAAATGCCCCGGTAGACGTATGCTTCGCCGGAGGTGGCTTCTACCACCACATGGCTCCGTCGGCCGCGCTTGCCATAACGGGGCGCTCGGAATTTCTCACCGCCTACACCCCCTATCAGCCTGAAATATCACAGGGCACACTGCAATACATCTTCGAGTACCAGACCATGATGGCACGCCTGACGGGTCTGCCCGTGTCGAACGCCTCGATGTACGACGGCGCCACTGCCACTGCCGAAGCCATGATGATGGTCGTGGCATCGCTCCGCAAGCGCCGGCGTGTGCTCGTTTCCGCCACTCTCAGCCCTGCAGTGCGCTCCGTGGTCGACACCTATGCCCGCTACCACAACATCGATATCGAGACAATCGATCAGCGCGACGGCGTGACCGACAAGGCTCACCTTGCCTCGTTGCTCGAGGCTCATGCCGATGTGGCCGCCGTGATTCTCCCCACACCCAACTACTACGGCATTGTGGAGGATTTCACCGGTGTGGCCGACATGGTGCATGCCCACAAGGCGCTACTTGTGATGAACTGCATAGCCGCCGACCTGGCGGTGCTCCGCACCCCGGGTGAATGGGGCGCCGACATAACCTGCGGCGATGCACAGTCGCTGGGCATTCCGCTGAGTTTCGGCGGTCCGTATCTGGGCTTCCTGTGCACCACGCGCGCCCTGATGCGCAAAATGCCGGGCCGCATCGTTGGCGCCACCACCGATGCCAAGGGGCAGCGCTGCTTTGTGCTCACCCTCCAGGCCCGCGAACAGCACATCCGCCGCGACAAGGCCACATCCAACATCTGCTCCAACCAGGGGCTGATGACACTCTATGTGGCAGCCTACATGAGCCTGATGGGTGCCGACGGTCTGCGCGAAGTGGCGTTCAAGGGACACAACATGGCCACCTATCTGCTCGATGCCATGCTTGCCGTCGGAGGATGCCGTCTGCGCTACCCCGACGCGACGTTCCTCAACGAGTTCCTGCTCGACCTTGATTTCGACCCGCAGATGCTCATTGACCGCTGCATGACCGAAGCCGCCATTCTGCCCGGCATCCGCGTGGACGCCAGCGGCCTGCTGATGGCTGCCACAGAGATGCAGACACGCGAGGACGCCGACCGCCTTGTTGAAATTTACCGTCAATGTCTGGCCGGGGCCAACTGCCCGGCCAAGGACTGAGAACCCTTTTTAAAACACTACACTCTGATGAACAACAAATATTACGGAACGCTGGTGTTTGAGGTTTCTCACCCCTCACGCCGCGCCTACCGGCTGCCCGACAACGGGCTTGAAAACGCCACGCCTGCCCCCGCGCATGCCCCTGCCATCGGCAAGGACCTGCTGCGCCAGACACCGCTCGACCTCCCCGAAGCCGACGAACTCAGCATAGTGCGCCATTACCACAACATGTCGACCAACAATTTCGGCGTTGACACCGGATTCTACCCCCTCGGGTCATGCACCATGAAGTATAACCCGAAAATCAACGAGGAGATGGCCGCTCACCCAGCATTCTCACAGATGCATCCTGCCGCCGGAAATGCAGCCCAAGGCAATCTTGAGCTGTACTGGATGCTGCAGAACGCTCTGTCGGAAATCGGCGGGATGGCCGAATTCACGCTCAATCCGTTTGCAGGCGCACACGGCGAGCTTACAGGCCTTATGGTGATCCGCGCCTATCATGATTCGCGCGGCGACACCAGACGCCGCAAGGTGATTGTGCCCGATTCGGCACATGGCACCAACCCGGCATCGGCTGCCGTGGCCGGACTGGAAGTGGTGGAAGTGAAGAGCCGCCCCGACGGCACTGTGGATGTGGACGACCTCCGGCCGCTGCTCGACGACACCGTGGCTGCCATGATGATGACCAACCCCAACACGCTCGGCCTGTTCGAGCGCAACATCCCCGAAATAGCCGAAATGGTGCACAATGCCGGTGCACTGATGTACTACGACGGAGCCAATCTCAACCCGATGCTCGGCATGGCCCGTCCGGGCGACATGGGCTTCGACGTGATGCACATCAACCTGCACAAGACATTCTCCACACCTCACGGCGGCGGAGGCCCCGGATCCGGTCCGGTGGGCGTACGCCACGGGCTTGAGCAATTCCTGCCCAATCCGCGCATAGTACGCCACGAAGAGGCCGACGGCACTGTGCGGTTTGAGTTTACCTCGTCGCCCGAAGCGCTCGGCTCGGTTTCGGCCACACTCGGCAACTTTGCAGTGCAGGCACGCGCGTTGAGCTACATTCTGTCGCTTGGCGCCGAGGGACTGATGGAGGCAGGCCCGCTTGCCACACTCAACGCCAACTACATCAAGGAGCAGCTCAAGGACGACTATCTGCTGCCGATTCCCACCGTATGCAAGCACGAATTCGTGTTCGACGGACTTGCCGACAAATCAACCGGCGTGACCACGCTGCATGTGGCCAAACGTCTGCTCGACCACGGATTCCACGCACCCACCATCTACTTCCCGCTCCTCTTCCACGAATCGCTGATGATTGAGCCGACGGAAACGGAAAGCCTCGAAACGCTGAAAACATTTGTGGATGTGATGCGCGACATCGCACGCGAGGCACGCGAAACGCCTGAAACGGTAATCAACGCCCCGCACAACACCCCCATCACTCATCCCGACGACACCGGTGCCGCACTCCATCCGGTGCTCACGTTCGATGACCTGCAGGCACAATGACATTTCAACCATCAAAGGCACACATACCAACCTATGGCTGAATTATTTGACCACATCATAATAGGCGGCGGCCCCGCAGGCTACGAGGCCGCCGCCATTGCCGCGTCACGCGGCGAGAAGGTGGCGCTGATTGAACGCGACCACCTCGGCGGCACATGTCTCAACCGAGGCTGCATCCCCACAAAGAGTTTCTGCAGTTCGGCAGAAACAGCTCACGCCATCTCCACAGCCGACACATTCGGGCTGCGGGTACACATACCGGCTGGTGAAAGCGCATTCAGCGTTGACATGCCGGCCATTGTCGGGCGCAAAAACGCCATTGTGGAACAGCTGCGCCAAGGCGTAGCCATGGCCGTGCAGAATGCTGAGGTGATTCATGCCGACGCACGGTTCACCGCGCCCAAAACCATTGAGACCGACGGCCGCGAGCTGACGGCGCCGAACATCCTGATAGCCACCGGATCCGAACCGGCCATCCTCCCCATTCCGGGAGCGCATCTGGCTCTCACAAGCACCGAGCTGCTTGATATAACGGTTCTTCCGGCTTCCATCACCATCATAGGAGGCGGAGTGATCGGGATGGAATTTGCATCGATTTTCAACGGACTCGGCAGCCACGTCACCGTTGTGGAATATGCGCGCGAAATCCTGCCGCCGTTCGACAAAGACATTGCCAAACGCCTGCGCACCATACTTAAACAGCGCGGCATCACATTCTGCACCGGCGCCGAAGTCACCGCCATAGAGCAGTCGGTAGGCGTGATGAAGCGCGTGGTGTTCAATGAAAAGGGGAAACAGAAAACCGTCGAATCCGAAATCGTACTCATGGCAGTGGGCCGCAAGGCTGTTGTGCCCCAAGGCGCTGCTGAGGTCGGTTACGCCATCGGACGACGCGGATTCGAGGTTGACGGCGCATGCCGCACCAACATCGACGGAGTCCGGGCCATCGGCGACTGCAACGGCATCTGCCAGCTTGCACATGCCGCATCGGCACAGGCCCGCGTCGCGATGGGCGAGAACGTCGACATGTCGGTCATCCCCTCGGCAGTGTTCACCATGCCCGAATGCGCCATGGTAGGACGCACCGAAGAGCAATGCCTCGCCGCAGGCATCGACATCACAACAGGCAAAGCCTTTTTCCGCGCCAACGGAAAAGCCAACGCCATGGGACACACCGACGGCATGGTAAAACTCATCATCAACAACAGCACCCACCTCATTGAAGGATGCCACATCTGCGGCCCCCACGCCTCCGACCTCATTGCCGAAGCCGCCCTGGCCATGTCCTCGCGCCTCGCCGCCGAGACCCTCGCCGCCTGCATCCACGCC
>DBFWRP010000102.1:0-7692 GCA_048222005.1 Muribaculaceae bacterium
GTGCTCGACAATCTTGAGGAGGTGTTCGTCACCAGCGACGTCGGCGTTGACACCACCCTGAAAATCATCGACAGGTTGCAGCAGCGTGTGGCCCGCGACAAATATGTGGGCACGGCCGAACTCAACCGGTTGCTCCGCGAGGAGATCTGCGCCCTGCTCACCGAAAGCGGCAACGGCAATGACGACCAGCCCGACTTTACCCTGCCCGCAGGCACCGCACGTCCATACGTGATAATGGTTGTGGGGGTGAACGGTGTGGGGAAGACCACCACCATCGGTAAACTGGCAGCGCAGTTCAAGGCCGCCGGCAACAAGGGGATGCTCGGCGCCGCCGACACATTCCGCGCAGCCGCCATCGAGCAGCTCGACGCATGGGCAAAACGCGCCGATGTTCCCATTGTGAAACAGAAATTAGGCAGCGACCCCGCGGCCGTGGCATTCGACACTCTCCAGAGCGCCAAAGCCAACGGAGCTGACGTGGTGCTGATTGACACCGCGGGACGTCTCCACAACAAGAAGGGACTGATGGACGAACTTCACAAAATCCGCAACGTGATGCAGAAAGTTGTGCCCGGTGCGCCTCATGAGGTGCTGCTGGTGCTCGACGGCTCCACAGGTCAGAACGCCTTCGAGCAGGCCAAGCAGTTTGTGGCTGCAACGGCCGTGAACTCACTGGCTGTGACCAAACTCGACGGCACCGCCAAAGGTGGCGTCGTGATCGGCATTTCCGACCAGTTCAAGATCCCGGTGAAATACATCGGTCTTGGCGAAGGCATCAACGACCTGCAGATGTTCAACAAGCAGACGTTCGTGGAATCGCTGTTTGCCGAATCATCCAACAATTAAAAAAACGCATACTGACGATGGGCGTAAAGAAATCCCCCAAAGTGAAAGTGATAACTTTGGGTTGCTCAAAAAATCTTGTTGACAGCGAACGGCTGCTCGCCATGCTGGCCGATGCCGGCTTCGAGGCGGAACACCAGTCGGACGATGCCGACGAGACATACGCGACCGATGCCGAGACCGTGGTGGTGAACACCTGCGGTTTTATCGGCGATGCCAAAGAGGAATCGGTCAATGAAATCATGTCGCAGGTTGCGGCCAAACAGGACGGCAGTATCAAGCAACTCATCGTGATGGGCTGCCTGTCGGAACGCTACCGCAAGGAACTGCAGACGGAGATTCCGGAAGTGGACCGTTTTTATGGCAAATTCGACTGGGTAAGTCTTGCATCCGACCTGGCAAAGCAACATCCGGGAGCCACGCCCTACGAACGCGTAATCACCACCCCCAGCCATCATGCCTACGTGAAGATTGCCGAAGGATGCAACCGCTTCTGCGCTTTCTGCGCCATCCCGCTGATCACCGGCCGACTGAAATCGCGCCCTATCGAAGATATTGAGCTGGAGGTGAAGAGCCTCGTGGCGCGCGGCGTGAAGGAATTCAACATCATCGCGCAGGACCTTTCGGGCTACGGCACCGACCTGCCGGGCCATGAGCCGTTGCTGCCGGAGCTTGTAGAACGCCTGGCGGCCATTGAAGGCGTGCGATGGATCAGACTGCACTACGCATATCCAACAAGTTTCCCCATGCGGCTGCTGGACGTGATGGCCGCGCATGACAACGTGTGCTCATATATCGACATCGCATTGCAGCACATTTCCGACAACATGCTCAGCCGGATGCGGCGCCACATCACCGGGGCACAGACCCGCGAGCTGCTTGACGAAATCCGCCGCAAGGTGCCGGGAATCCATATCCGCACCACCCTGATGGTGGGCTTCCCCGGGGAGACCGAGGAGGATTTCGAGGAACTGATGCAATTCGTGCGCGAACAGCGTTTCGAGCGGATGGGCGCATTCGCCTATTGCGAGGAGGAGGATACCTACGCCGCCCTGCATTACACCGATGATGTGCCGCAGGAGGTGAAACAGGAACGCCTTGACCGACTGATGGCACTCCAGGAGGAGATATCGCTCGACATTCAGCAGCAGAAAACCGGCTCCACGCTCGAAGTGATAATCGACCGCGAGGAACCCGACTACTACATAGGCCGCACACAGTGGGATTCGCCGGAAGTTGACCCCGAGGTACTGATAGAGAAGACCCGATCTCTGCAAAGGGGAGAATTCTATAATGTGACCATCGACAAGGCTCTGCCATACGAGCTTATCGGACATGTGACAAACGAACCAACAGTGTCACCAAAGGGATGAAACCGCTGCAGACACATCTTGCACAAGAGATTGACGACGCCTTGAAAACGGGCGAGCCGTTCGCCTTCGCCATGTTTCCTGGAGAGACCGATGTGATGCGTTTCGGCAGCGGGCAACCCTCCGACGGATGTTCGTTCGATGTGTCGCCATGGCTTGGGCTATTCTGCAACCGCCTACGCATCGACGGCTCCGGCACCAATACACATCTCCGTCTGCCGGAGATGCATCTGCCCGACCGCACTACACCACGCGACGTTTATCTCCATAGCGTTGACACTATAAGCCGACGATGCAGGGAGCGGAACGGAAAAACCGTCCTTTCCCGCGCCATATGCGGCACATTACCGCAGGATGAAAGCATCGGCTCGATTGCATGCGAATTTTTCGCCAGCTATCCCCAGACATTCCGCCACATCTATTTCACCCCGTCCACCGGCTGCTGGATAGGCGCAACCCCGGAGGTCCTGCTTGATTTTGACAGAACCACAGGGCGATTTGCCACAATGGCGTTCGCAGGAACGCGCCGACGCGGCTCCGAGACTGCGTGGGATGAGAAAAACATAGGTGAGAACAGATTTGTTATTGACTATATAGCAGAACGGCTTCATGCCGAAGGGATAGACGTGAAGATGTCACCACTAACGTCGGTGGCATTCGGCGACATAGAGCATCTTTGCTGCCACATTTCCGGACAGACCTCCCCCGGAAAACTGCCGGAAACGATTGATGCCATCAACCCCACGCCTGCGCTTTGCGGATATCCCAAAGAGGATGCGGTCAGAGACATAAAATCGGCGGAACAGCATCAGCGCAACTGTTACGGAGGCTTTGTGGCCATAGATGACGGACGCCGCTACCGCGCATTTGTCAATCTCCGTTGCATGCAGATTCTCGGCAACCGCTTCTGCATATATGCCGGAGGCGGCATAGTGGCAGACTCGGATGCCTTGGCGGAGCTGCAGGAAACCGAAGCGAAATCCTCACGCCTGCAACATCTGGCGGGCCTCAAGGGGGATGCTACACATACGTTCGTTCAAACAATTTAAAAACAGCAAAACGGATGATTCAGGAAATTCGTCAGAAACTGGTGCAGATGCTATCCACGGATACGCCGACACCGCCGCCCCCCTATCGCCTTGGAGTGGCTCTGAGCGGAGGCGGAGCGCGCGGTTTCGCTCACGTAGGAGCATTGAAAGCCCTTGAGGAGGTTGGCCTTAAACCCGATGTGGTCGCAGGCGTGTCGGCCGGATCGGTCACGGCCGTGCTTTACAGCGCAGGGGTGCCTCTCGACGATATGATGAAGCTGTTCACCTCCACCAAATTCTCCGATTTCTGCAAATTCGACATAAAAAGCGGAGGAGGCGTGTTTTCGCTGACAAAATTCAAACGTTTCATCGAGGACGCCACGGGAGTTGAAAGACTGGAGGACCTGAAGATACCTACGTATATCGGGGTCACGGACCTCGACCGCGGAGTGCCGGCAGAGTTTCACGAAGGGGCTCTCGGCGAGCGTGTGATGGCATCATGCTCAATCCCCATAGTGTTCTCCCCGGTAAAAATCGACGGCACGCACTATGTTGACGGCGGAGTGCTCCGCAATCTGCCGGCATGGATCATCAGGGACAAATGCCGCAAACTCATAGGCATCAACGTGTCGCCACTGACCAGATTCCGCTACAAAAAATCATTTATTGACATCGGGCTGCGCACCTACAATCTCATGACCAAGGCCAACCAGCAGCAGGACATGGACCTGTGCGACAGGGTGATTATCACCCCCGACCTCTCAGGCTATCAGGTGTTCAACCTGAAAGACATCAATCAGGCATACCTAAGCGGATATGCAGCAGCCCACAGGGCCATCAAGCAATGGCTCTCCGAACCCGAATTCCTGTAAAAACAACCGACATCACCGGCTATCCGCCGGAATATACCGACCATATTATCACATGACACAGACCAG
This sequence comes from Muribaculaceae bacterium, assembly GCA_048222005.1. Lineage (GTDB taxonomy): Bacteria > Bacteroidota > Bacteroidia > Bacteroidales > Muribaculaceae > UBA7173. The sequence continues at coordinate 4,180 of DBFWRP010000102.1, forward strand.
ACCGTCACGACTGCCCGAAATAGGGAAAGCCGTAATATACCAGATGATTCCGCGCCTGTTTGCAAACCCCTGTCAGGATTGTGTGCCAGACGGGGACATTGCGCGCAACGGATGCGGCAAACTCAATGATATCACATCCAATGTGCTCAAACAGATACGCGACCTCGGCGCAACCCACGTGTGGTACACCGGGGTTATCGAGCACGCCCATGCCACCGATTATTCGGCTTTCGGCATCCGCCCCGACGACCCGCATGTGGTGAAAGGGAAAGCAGGTTCGCCTTACGCCATCAAGGACTATTACGACATCGACCCCGATGTGGCCGTAAATGTCCCCGACAGGATGAAGGAGTTCGAGGCTCTCATTGACCGCACGCACCGCGCCGGACTGAGGGTGGTGATGGATTTCGTTCCCAACCATGTGGCACGCCAGTACCATTCCGATGCCGCACCGGCCGGTATAGAGGATTTCGGGCACAATGATGATCCGACAAAGTTCTTCGCGCACGGCAACAATTTCTACTATATCCCCCGGCAACTGTTCCAGCCACAGTTCGAGATCGGCGACTACACCGAGTTTCCGGCCAAAGCTTCGGGTAACGACTGCTTCAACGCCTTCCCATCGCGCAACGACTGGTATGAGACCGTAAAACTGAATTATGGTGTGGATTATGGCGACGGCAGCTGCCATTTCTCACCAGTTCCATCCACCTGGATGAAGATGCTACGCATCCTCCGTTTCTGGGCTTCCAAGGGGGTGGATGCTCTCCGTTGCGACATGGTGTTCATGGTGCCGCTCGATTTCTGGGAATGGGCCATTCCGCAAGTCAAGGAACGTTATCCGCAGGTTGAGTTCATTGCTGAAATATACGATGTGAACCTGTATGGCGAATTCCTCAACCGGGGACATTTCGACTACCTCTACGACAAGGTGAACCTGTACGACACCCTGCGCGACATCCAGACACACCACCACTCGGCCGCACGCATCACCGACTGCTGGCAAAGGATTGACGGGATGGGGCAACGGATGCTTAACTTCCTCGAGAATCACGACGAGCAGCGTTTCGCCTCCTCATTCTACGCAGGCGATGCAACACGTGTGCTCCCATCGCTCGTGGTAAGTTCGATGATGTCGAACGCACCGTTCATGATCTACGCCGGTCAGGAACTCGGTGAACCGGCAGCAGATGCCGAAGGCTTCAGCGGCGCCGACGGACGCACCACCATATTCGACTACTGGAGCATCCCCACGGTGCGCAGATGGCTCAACAACGGCAAAGCCGACGGCGGAGAGTCTACACCGGCAGAACGGTCGCTGCGCGACATGTACAAGAAGGTGCTCCGACTGCTCAACAGCGAACCGGCACTGTATCAGGGCGAGTTTTTCGATGTGATGTACGTAAATTTCAACAATCCCGATTTCTCCCCGCACCACAATTACGCCTTCCTGAGGCACCATGGCGACACAACCCTCGTAGTGGCTGTAAACTTCTCCGACAGGCCCATCCGGCTGAGGATAAACATCCCGCAGCTGGCATTCGACATGATGCACATCAGGCCGGGGAAACGGATGGCTACTGAACTGATTTCCGGCCGACGCCAGAACCAGACCCTGTCGCCCGACACACCGTTCGAAACATCGCTCGCTCCGTGGGGAGCAGCCGTGTGGAAACTGAAATGACCCCAAGTCTGTGCACATTTTTTCACACTTGTCGATAAAAAGATCGCTTCAATAGCGCCCAACTGCAAAATTATCATTAATTTTGCACTACCATTCATTTTCACCAAAGCCATCTATGAATCCCAATCTACCACCTATCAAAGTGTTTGCAGGCACCAAATCGCAGTATATGGGCGAAGAGATTTGCAAACACCTCGGTATTGAACTCGGCAAAATGAACATCCAGCATTTCGCCGACGGAGAATTTGAAGTGTCGTTCGAAGAGTCCATCCGCGGCAGCGAAGTGTATCTGGTGCAGTCCACCTTCCCTAACAGCGACAATCTGATGGAACTGCTGCTGATGATCGACGCGGCGAAACGCGCCTCGGCGCATTCCGTCATTGCGGTCATCCCCTATTTCGGCTGGGCACGGCAGGACCGCAAGGACAAGCCACGCGTGTCGATTGCAGCAAAACTCGTCAGCGACCTGCTTGTAACGGCAGGCGCCGACCGAATCATAACAATGGACCTTCATGCAGACCAGATTCAGGGATTTTTCAATATCCCCGTCGATCACCTGTATGCCTCCTCGGTATTCATCCCCTACATCAAGAGTCTGAATCTGCCCGACATGGTTATCGCGACTCCCGACGTTGGCGGAGCCAAACGCGCCAACAGCTACGCCAAATATTTCAACGTACCGCTCGTTTTATGCCATAAACAGCGCGCCAAAGCCAACGTAGTGGCCACAATGACCGTAATCGGCGACGTAAAGGGGAAAAACGTTATTCTGATTGACGATATGGTCGACACTGCCGGCACAATCACCAAAGCCGCCGACCTGATGCTCTCGGAGGGAGCCAAATCCGTACGCGCCCTGGCATCGCACGCCATCATGAGCGACCCCGCATCAGAAAAAGTATCCAACAGCGGTATGACCGAAATGATTTTCACCAACTCAATACCGTTCAACAAGGATTGCAAAAAGGCTCATATCATCTCAGTTGCAGGTCTCATTGCCGACACCATCCGTCGCGTACACAACAACGAATCCATCTCCTCGCAATATCTTATCAAATAACACCCGCAAATGCGGAATTTCAGGCCCAAATGAGGCTTCTGGTTCCGCTATAGCGACGGGAGATAATCCGAACAAGGCGATGTGTCAGAATTGAATTCTGACACATCGCTATTTTTTCCCCGGATAGTAGGGGTGATGCCGGCTCATCCTCCTCACAAATCAAAAAAAACACAACCGCTCGTGCAGGAACGCAAAATATCAGCTCCATACAGCGCTAAAAAGGCCGCGAAAGAGAGCGAATGCCCTATGAATCACAATATTATAACGGTATTTCCGCTACACTTTCAAAGAACAGTCTGGATTTTTCGCACCATTAGCCATGAATCTATACCATTTTTACGCCCACCATACGAATACCACAATCGAACATTGACTGAAAACGACCGTTCATTAAAATTAATTTTGATAAATCAATCTAAATCATAGTTAATATATGCAAAATTGTTGATAAGTTTCACACCCAAATATGTTATAAATATAGCATAGCACATTGAACAATCCGTAATCGCATCTGACTCAACGCATCACACAGCGCTTCTTTCAGAAATTGGCACTAACACACGCTACCGCATCGAAGATTAGTGGAAATTGTAAATTTTCACTTCTAAACAGTAGTTTAAATTTCGAAATTCAAGAAACAGAGCCTATGAGCACCATTCCGTTTTACATCAATTAACATTGTGATGTAATTTAAAATTCACATCGGCATACATTTACGTTCACAAACCGAGAATTTACACCCGAGAAAATTTACCAACAAGTACAACCC
>DBFWRP010000103.1:0-4975 GCA_048222005.1 Muribaculaceae bacterium
CCGCAGTACGGGCTATTTCTGGGTGAACCCGTTCATGAGCCGCAAAAAGCTTTCGCTGCGCATCCGCAACATGGACATCGAGCCTATCAAGGTTAACGATAAGGTGGGCAATCCGGTGCTTATCGGCATGGTGCTGGTGTGGAAAATCAAGGATACTTACCGCGCGGTGTTCGACATCGACTCGCAGAGCCTGAGCAACGGTGTGAGCACAGGCGTGAGCAATGCCGCGCTTGAAAAATTTGTGCGCATACAGAGTGATGCCGCCCTGCGCGAGGTGACCGGCCACTATGCCTACGACCAGACCGGTTCCGATGCAAACGAACTCACATTGCGCGACGGGGGAGAGGAAATCAACGAGCTGCTTGAGCGTAAAATCAACGAACGTCTGGCCATAGCCGGAATGGAGGTGGTTGAGGCACGGTTGAACTATCTGGCATACGCTCCGGAAATTGCCGCTGTGATGCTGCGCCGCCAGCAGGCCTCGGCCATAATCTCCGCACGTGAGAAGATTGTGGAGGGTGCCGTGAGCATGGTCAAGATGGCCATCGACCGGATTGAGACCGACAAGGTGGCCACATTCGATGAGGCACGGAAGGCCACGCTGGTGGGCAATCTGCTTGTGGTGCTCTGCAGCGACGAACCCGCCCAGCCGGTGTTGAATACCGATGCCTGAGGCTTCCGGAAGTTATAAATAAACATAATGGGGTTGCATAACCCCAAAACATAGGGACGCACGGTCTGTGCGTCCCTTAAATATATGCTGGATATCTGTTAATTGCCGGACGCACAGACCGTGCGCCCCTGCATCGTTGACCGAAATTTTGCAGTCTTATTTCAGATTGTAGAAATGTGTGAAGGCCTTGATGGTGTGCAGATGGTCGGCCACTGCAGCCGTTTCGCGGCATGAATGCATGGCCAGCTGTGGCGCACCCATATCCACACCACGCAGATCGAGTTGTGAGGTAAGGATATTCCCCAATGTGGATCCGCCGGCCACGTCGCTGTGGTTTACGAAGAACTGCACCGGCACTCCAGCCTCGTGACATATAGCCTGGAACACTGCCGACGATTCGGCATCGGTCATGTACTTGCAGTTGGCGTTAATCTTGATTACAGGGCCTCCGCCGAGCACCGGATGATTGGTGGGATCCTGTTTGCTTTCGTAGTTGGGGTGGGTGGCATGGCCGTTGTCGGCTGAAATCATGAACGATGATGCCACTCCGCGGAAGAATGTCTCGTCGTTGCCGCCGAGCGCAGCGTTGATGCGCTGCAGGATGGTTTTGAGCACAGGCGATGCAGCACCCTGTTTGGTGCCCGAGCCGGTTTCCTCGTTGTCGAATATGGCCATCACGCGTGTGGTGGCTTGCGGCTGTGGATCATTTGTGCAGCTTGCGGTAAGCGCGGTCACGGCGCAATGTGCCATCTCGAGGTCATCGATCCGTCCGGCCGACAGAAATTCGTCCGAGGCTCCGAACACGCACCCTGCCGAGGTGTCGAACAGCGTCAGGTCGTAGTCCAGAATTTCGTCCGGGTTCTCATCCAGCTCTGCGGCAACCAGATTGCGGATGAAATTCTTCGCCGCACCCTTGTCCTGCACTATCGCTATCAGCGGGAGCATGTCGCGCTGTTTTGAGAGCGGGTTCCCGTCGTTGACGCTGCGGTTGTAGTGTATGGCAAGATGGGGAATGGTGAGCAGTGGCCGGTCTATTCTGACCAGGCGCATGCGCGGCGACAGGGCATTATCTCCCCGGAGAATCACACGTCCTGCAATGGAGAGCGGACGGTCGAACCATGTGTACAGAATCGGACCGCCGTAAACTTCCGTATTCAGTTTCAGCATCCCTCCGTCCATCGGCATTTCGCAGTCGGGCTTCAGGCGGAATCCGGGCGAATCGCTGTGCGCGCATACTATCCGGTAGCCTGCGGCAGGATCGGTTCCGGCAGTGAACGCGAAGATTGCCGAACCGTTCTTTTCCACAAAATAGCGTCCGCCGGGACGTAGTGTCCAGCTCTGGCGCATGTCAAGTGGTTCGAATCCTGCGTCCTCGAGCTTGCGGCGCAGATTGTCGACTGCCCAGAAGTTGCAGGGCGAGGAGTTGAGAAAGTCAAGAAGGTCGGCTGTGAGTGTGTTCATGGCGAAAAAAATGGGTTTATTCGGTTTCGGAGGCCGATGGGGTGTTGGCCTCGTTGTCTGTATTATCTTTATCAGGTGTCGCTTTGTCCTCTGCCGGCGTCGCGGCGTCCGGAGTCGGCTCTACGGCCTGACTGGCAGTCGGTACTCCTTCCCGTTTAAGGGCGGCGGGAGGCATGGCGCTGTTGCGTGCCGGCGATTTTGAGTTGCCGCTGCCACTGTTGCGTCCGCCAAACGGCGGCTCCTGCATCAGCTGCAGCATTTCGTAGGAAATGTTGAACACATCATCCGGCGATGTGGGACGCAGCGGCTCGAACCATCGGAACTGCGGCAGATAGAACAGGCTTTTCTTGGCCAGATAGAGCGGCGTCATGGTGCCCGGGGTCTCGGGCCACATCTTCAGACTGTCGACGGTCTGGTTCTTGAACTCGGCCGAAAGAAACGAGCTTTCAACGTTGGCAATCTTGTTGTAGGTGGAGTCGTTCTCCATGGGGAGCATGATGCACTGCACATTGCCGCTTACGTCAAGGTGTTTGATTGTGCGGTTGGCGAAGGTGGCAAACATCTCTTTGCCGGTCATCTGGTTGTAGAACTCCTCGTCGATCCATTCGGCCATGAACCCGAAGTCGGGCAGTTTGGCCCAGTCGGCAACAGAGTCGCGCATGTGCACCTGAATCACATTGCCGAAAATCTGTTTCTGTTCGTTCCATACCACAGGGTGGTAGTTCATGTACATCATGGAGTCGCGTTGCACTACTGTCATGGAGTCGCATATTCCCTGCAGGTCGGAGCGGTAGAACCGCACGTGCGGCGCAGCGATTATGTGGTGGGTTGTGTCGGCCGGTATTGTCACGGAGTCGTTGAGTGCCTGAGGGGGCGTCACGAACATGAACGTGCGGATTGTGTCGCTGTGTAGAAACAGTGTGTCGGGGGCCGAGGAATATTCCTTTGCCAGTGCGCGTCCGGTCACCATGGCGCTGTCGGCCACTTCAAAATAATAGCCGTAGTCGCCGCACAGCACCACGCGGTTGGTGGTGTCGGTAAGCTCGATGTTGCCGAATGCCTCGCCGAAACCGAGGTTGCGGTCGTAATACAATGTGTCGCCCGTAAGTGTGTTCCCGTTTTTTGCCACAACAAGCGAGCGTTTGTAGAGGTCGGCCTGCGACGTCTCGGTGTTGTACACGCCGTTGCGTGTGTAGATGGTTCCGTCGCCCGATATGATGGTCGATGTGGTGTCGAGAATGGCGATGTGGGTGAGCGTGTTGTAGAGCATCTCGTCGGTGTAGATGTCGAGCGTGTCGTTCTGGCCGAGCGAGTTGAGATGCACGTTTTCACGGAAAAGGGCGTCCTTGGTCGACGGGCTGTATTCACCGTACCACGAATCCAGGCGGTTTTCTTTGTCGGTGAGCACTCCGCCCACTTCGTAATAACCCAGCTCAATGCCCAGGTCATAGTTGAATATGTCGGTGGTGAGGGTTACGTCCTTGTTGATCAGCCTTACCTTCTTGCCTGGGTCGGCATAAAGGATGGCAAGCTGTGTGGAATCGGCATAGTTCAGTTCGTCGCCGTAGACAAACAGGGTGTCGCCCTGTTCCATGCGCACGTTTCCGAATGCCTGCAAGGCACCGGGATTGTCGAAGAAATGAGCCGAATCGCAGTACATGTACATGTCGCCTTTGCGGAACTCCACGTCACCCACCACAATCTGGTAGTCCTTCCCGCGTTCGGCGCGAAGTTCGTTGGCGCGTTCCAGGAACACCTTGTCGCGCTGATAGCGGTTGGCGCGTGGGATTGAGGGCGCAATGGGGGTGGTGTCGGGCTGCAATATGCTTCGGTTCGTCGGTTTGGCAGCCTTTCGCACCGCCGGTTGCTGCGCGGCAGCGAGCACCGACAGGCACACCACCATCAGGGCCGCGCAGAACCCTGAAGTGAGTCCGCCGCGGCGATGGGTGCTGTTGCGTGGTGTACAGCTTTCGGATGGGTGTCTCATTTCCTTATTTTCAGCCAGCCGTCGTGTTCGAATTCACAGTCAATCCAGTTGTCTTCGATTTTCACGTAGGTGTCCTTGATTTTTTTAGCGATCCATTCGTCGACCATACGCTGTTTGGCTGCATTCTCATAGAGCCCCTTGATGGTCTGGTAGTCGTCCGACAGATTGGCTTTGTGGGCAGGAATGCGTGCGGTGAGTTTCACGAGCGCAACGATATCGCAGTTTCGCTTGGGGTCTGTCATCACGAATGCGTCGGAAATCTCACCCACCTCCATGTCGTTGATTTTCTTTGCCACTTCCTGCGGGAGCTGCGACATTTCGAAACGGGTGGTATTGTTTTCAGTGTTGACCATGCGGCCGTGATTGTTGCGGGTATCCTTGTCCTGCGACACTACGGTAGCCTCTTCAAATGTGAATTTGCCGGCAGTTATTTCGGCTTTGAGCGAGTCAAGTCGGGTCACGGCGTCATTGAGATCGGTTGCGGCTACTTTCGGGCGCAGCAGGATGTGGCGGGTGTTTACTCGGTCACCGCGTTTCTCAATGAGCTGGATGATGTGGAACCCATACTGTGTCTCCACAATTTTTGACGCCTTTTTGGGGTCGTTGAGGTTGAAGGCCACTGCGGCGTATTCTGGCTCGAGATGCCCTTTGCCGAGGAATCCGATTTCACCTCCGCGCACGCTGCTGCCGTCCTCCGAGTAGAGGATGGCGAGAGTGGAGAATTCCGATTCGCCACGGTTCACACGGTCGGCATAATCGCGCAGACGGGCCTTGATGTCGTCAATCTCCTGCTGGGGGATGCGGGGATTGATGGTTATTATTTCAGCCTCTACCTGAAGGGGTATGAAGGGGAT
>DBFWRP010000104.1:0-4031 GCA_048222005.1 Muribaculaceae bacterium
CTTCTTTACAACACACATGTGTTCCACTTCGTGTGAATAAGTCATAATTAGCTCTTTTTTAAGTTATAATTAAAAAAAACGTAGTTCTATGTTTTATTAAACGGTCACAAAGGTAGTCGTTTTCTTGCTTTCTGCCAACGCTTCAATTTGACTTTTTTATTAAAAATGAGTAATGCCGAAGCAGAAATTTGCGTATTGCTAAGTAGACTTTGCAATCAGAAGTCAGCCGTACAGGGCGAATCGCTGCCTTTGGCGGCTCCTGCCTTCATGATGTCGGCCACTATACTATTTATATATAGCTCCAGGTAGCAATAGCCCGTGGCTGGGTCAATGTCGCGATAGGTCTTGCCGGCAGGCAGGTGCTCGGCCGCCCAGGCATCGGCAATGCCGTCGTTGTCGGCATCGGCAGGCTTCTCTCCGCTGACATACGCTGGCCATCCGCCCGCATCGGCTTGCGAGTCTATCAGGCCATTGCTGCTGCCGTTGCTGCCCTCGTACTCGTAGCTGCCGTTTCTCACGTCGCCCACGATGCGCTCGTCCACGGCGTCGCGCTTCAGGCTGGCACCCGCATAGGCCAGCACTGCCTGGCAGGCGTCGGCGGCCGAGTGCGTGCCCACGGCTGCCACCTCAAAGGCCGATGCGCTCAGCAGTGCCTCCTTGCCGCCCTCGGGCAGGGGGATGCCGTTTTTCGTCTCGGGATGCAGGCCTTCGGCGTTGTCGTTGTTCACGGCCTCTATCAGCTCGGCATACTTGGCAGGCACCACTTGTCCGTCAAAGTAGTTGCCGCTCAGGTGGAAGGTGCCCCACACGCCCTTCGGGTTCTGCTGGCTGCCATCGTCGCCGTTGGGCGAGAAGATGCGGTTGACGATGTTCTTCTTGGTGATGGTAGACGGCCCCGGCTTGTAATAGTTGCCCACGAAGTTGTAGCGTCCGCCCTCGCCGGCATAGCCTCCGTTGGTGGGTCCCCAGTTGTAGAAGACGTTGTTGCGCAGGTCCACCAGCTCACGGTCGTGCCATCCCTTCGAACGGCCGCCGTCCAGCCGCGGCGTGCGGCTGCTGTGGTGTGCCAGCAGGTTGTGGTGGAAGGTAGCGCCCTCGCCGCCCCAGATGGCGCCATAGCCGTGATTGCCCTTGACGTGTATGCTCTGCGTCAGGCTCTCGCTGAGGATGCACCACTGCATGGTGAAGTTTTCGTTGCTATAGAAGGAGGCACACTCGTCCGTGCTCCAGCTCATGCTGCAATGGTCTATGATGATGTTCTTGTGGTAGCGCCCCCAGATGGCATCGCTCTCGTTCTTCCGCTCGTCGCCCATGCGGCTGCGCAGGAAGCGGATGATGACATTGTCGGCTTCGACCACCAGCGAATAGTTCTTCAGGCAAATGCCGTCGCCGGGGGCTGTCTGCCCGGCAATGGTCACGTTGCCTTCCTTTATCTTCAGGTCGCTCTCCAGCTCGATGATGCCCGACACGTCGAACACGATGATGCGCGCCCCGCTCTTCTGCACCCCGGCACGCAGCGAGCCCGCGCCGCTGTCGTTCAGGTTGGTCACGTGGTAGACCTCGCCTCCGCGGCCGCCGGTCGTGGTGTTGCGGGCAAAGCCCTCGGCGCCCGGAAATGCCGGAGCCACAACAGTGGGCTCCTCGGGCTCTTCCGACGGGTTCTCGCCCGGAGTCTCAGGGGTCGACGGTTCTTCTGCCGTAGAGGCAGGGGTGTGGCATGACGCGCTTGCCAGCAAGCATAAAAATAATGCGATGTTTAATAGTCTTTTTTTCATGACTTAATGATTTTAGAGTTTAATGATTTCAGATTTCAGAATTATGATTTCTGATTTCAGAGAGTGTTGATTTCAGCGTTTAGATTTCAGCGTTCAGATTTAACCCCTCCATCATTTGCCGCTTTCTCCGCTGCCTGCCAGAAATCATAAATCAGAAATCTGAACTCTTTTTCAACTTTTACGCAAAAGTAGAGAAAACGCCCCCCGAAATTGTGTACTTTTTCTTTTTCCATGTGGAAGTTTCGTTCTTTTTCATTTATTTCATAGCTTTGGGGGCATTATTTTAGCTACTCACAAATCGTTTTTTCGAAATGAAGACAAAAATCAAAGACGAAGACTTGAAGCGCGCAGCCGCCGAAGGCATGGACGCCTTCATAGGGGTGTTCACCGACGCCTACCGCGCCGAGACAGGCGGCGAGCTTACCGCCCAAACCATGCCCCTGCTCACCGGCGAGCAGCACACCCTGCTGGCCTATCAGATTCTCAGAGACGAGCTGATGGAGGGCGGATTCTGCCAACTCATCCAAAATGGATACGGAGGCTACATCTTCGACAATCCCTTTGCCAAGGCCATGCGCCTCTGGGGCATCGGCGACCTGCCCAAGCTCATCTATGCCGCCAAGAAAATCTACGACCAGCACCGCGAGGACCTGGAGCGCGAGCGCACCGACGACGAGTTCATGGCCATGTACGAGCAATACGAGGCCTTCGACGACCTGGAGGACGAGTTCCTGGAGAAGGAGGAGGAATACACCGAGCTGGTGGCCCGCTACGTGGACAGCCACATCGAGGCCTTCCTGTAAGCCCCGCCCGGCCACAAAAGCAGAGGCAGGCCAGCCAAGCGCCCTTGCGCCTGCCAGCCTGCCTCGTGCCTTTCTGGGGGGCTTTCTGTGCCCCGCTATACGCCCATCCAGCCCATGCAGCTTGTCGTGGCCAGTGCCGTGGCTATGGCCGCCACAATGTTGGCCAGCGTCTGCAAGGCAATGCGGATGCCCTTGCGATGGTTCAGAAACCAAGTGATTAGTTTGTTCATAGAATTTACTAGATTTCAGATTTCAGAGTTTAGATTTCAGATTTCAGGTTTGGAAGGAGAGGCTTTCCGAGCACCTTGTGCAGGCCCCGCTTCGACAATCATCCAGACGCAGACAAGGCAAATCAATCGGGAGGATAGGGAGCAAATTTTTTATCTGCCTAATCCGCTCAAACTGCGTCGAAGCGATAGCCTTTTAGGATTTCAGAGTTCAGAGGGTGCTGATTTCAGATTTATGATTTCAGATTTCAGGTTTGGAAGGAGAGGCTTTCCGAGCACCTTGCGCAGGCCTCGCTTCGACAATCATCCAGACGCAGACAAGGCAAATCAATCGGGGGAGGATAGGGAGGAAAATTTTTATCCGCCTAATCCGCTCAATCAGCGTCGAAGCGATAGCCTTTTAGGGTTTCAGAGTTCAGAGGGTGCTGATTTCAGATTTATGATTTCAGATTTCATAACTCATAATTCTAAAATCTGAAATCTAAAATCTTCCCCTCTCTTACCCCATGCCTCCGCCGCCCTCGTCCGGTTCAGGTTCCGGTTCAGGCTCCACCTGTCCGTCGTCCTTCGACGCCACCTGCTTCACCACGTTGCCGTCCTTGTCATAGCAAGTGATGCTGATGGACGTGTTCTTCAACTCGTCCTTGATGTCCGTGCTGGGCGTGAAGATGACGCGGCGGCTATGGATGAGCGATGTCGACACGTCGGCCACATCGGCCACCGACGTTGCCCTGACGCCAAATCTCATCTTTCCCAGTCCCGGTATGGCCACCGAGTGACCTTCCGTGGCCCACGCCTTGATGACCTCGCCAATGGCCGCCCAAGCCGCGTTGATGGTTCCCTGCGGGATGCCCGAGCGCACCGACGCTTCGCGCATCACCTTCTCGTCGCCCAGGCTGCTATACAGCTCGGTCTGCATCACAAACCTGTACTGGCCCTTGTACGTGCCCACGGTCTGCATCGTCTCTCTCGCTTTTACGTTGATTGCCATAGTTTTTTAGATTTTTAAGGGTTAATTATTCACACTTTCAGTGTTCATCCGTCAGGTAGCTGATATTTACTACTCGCGTCCATTCCTGCCGCCTCCCCTCCGGCATTCCTGTCAGCTTTTGTAAACGCTTCCGGCTACCTCCGTTTGCCTGTTGCAAAGATAATAAACCGGCACCCCCAAAGTCAAGTTTTTCGCTGACTAAAATAAAAACTTAACATTTATTTAGTAGCTAAAT
>DBFWRP010000105.1:0-1026 GCA_048222005.1 Muribaculaceae bacterium
CTCGAATATCCCGGATAATGAGGCTGAGGTCATCCAGAACCATGTGGCTGAAATATTCATCATCACTGATATGGGCGGCTTGCAACACTTTCAAATGGGGGTCGTCTTCGCCGGGGCGATACCGTTCAATGATTTCATGCCTGCCAGCATCGCCAAAACGCTGTCGGTTCTGCGGGGCGAAAAGCCGGTGCTCATCGTCACCGAGGGCACGGCAAAGCTGGACAACCACAAGTACAAGAGCCTGTTCCACATCAAGGCCAAAATGATCCCCTACGATGAGGTGGAGGCCTATGTGGGTCATGCACCCGGCGGTGTGTGCCCCTTTGGGGTGAACGAGGGCGTGACGGTCTATCTGGACGAGAGCCTGCGCAAGTTTGATACCGTCTACCCGGCAGCGGGCAACGGCCACACCGCCGTCAAGTTGACATTGCAGGAGCTGGAAGCAGCCGCCGGAGCCGAGGGCTGGGTGGATGTCTGCAAGGAGCCGGAAGGCGAATAAAAAGGGTCCATCCCGCAGTTGGATGGACCCTTTTGTGTTATATTTTACAATAAATTAGGCAGTTTCCCGTGTATTCACAGCGCCACGCTGACCGGCAGGACATACACGCCGTCGGCGGCGTAGAAGGTGATCTGAGTAATCGTCTTGCCGATGATGGATGCAAAGTAAGGATCATCGGCATTGAAGCCCAGCTTGGTACCATGCCAGATGTTGGTTACATGATGCAGGCCGTACTCACTGCCATCGGCGGTGGTCAGCACCACGCCGTAGACCTTGTTGGCCTTGTAGTCCAGATCAAAACCGGAGATCTTCATTTCGTAGGTGGTGTGGTGACCGTTGGTATTCAGCTCCACAGTGGTGCCCTCTACGGTGGTCTCGGTGGCGTTGACCTTGCCAAACTCCCACTTGCCGCTCAGCAGGTTATACCATGCGGTGATGTAGTAGGCAGGGGTCTCACTGAGCTTGTAGTAAGCGTAGCTCTCGTTCTCAAACAAGGCATCTGCGCCGGTGTAGGTGGTGGTGGATTC
>DBFWRP010000106.1:0-3478 GCA_048222005.1 Muribaculaceae bacterium
ATGATTATAACGGGATATTAAGGCATTTTATTTGCCAATAAACATGTCTGCCATGAATTTTACGTTGAAAAATTTATTAAATTTGCATATTCCTAAAAACCGCTTACACTGCATTCATCGTAATGAAATATATCGGAGCACACGTACCGGTACACGGCAAACTTGCTGAAGCACCGATTTTTGCCAACCAACTCGGGATGAAAGCCTTCGCGCTGTTCACCCGCAACCCCTCGCGCTGGAAAGCGCCCGAGCTGAAACCCGACGACGTAGCCAGATTCCGCAGCAACTGCAGCGAACTTGGCTACGACCCGCGATTCATTCTTCCTCACGACGGTTTCCTGATAAACCTCGGCTCGCCCGACCCGGACAAGCTGGCCATGTCGCGGGAGGCATTCATCGACGAGATGCAACGCTGCAGTACGCTGGGGCTTACAATGCTGAATTTCCATCCCGGCTCGCACCTCAACGTAATCACGCCGGAGGAATGTATCGCCACCATCGCCGAATCGGTCAACATGGCACTCGAACGCACATCGGGCGTGACAGCCGTCATTGAGTCCACCGCCGGACAGGGCTCCAACCTGGGCTACCGTTTCGAACAGATAGCCGCCATCATCGACGGCGTCAAGGACAAAGAGCGCATCGGTGTATGCATCGACACCTGCCACACGTTTGCCGCAGGCTACGACCTTTCCACACCCCAGGGCTACGAAGACACATGGCGTGAGTTCGACAGTATTGTAGGCATGCACTATCTACGCGGCATGCATATCAACGACTCCAAAAAGGGGCTCGGCTCACGCGTTGACCGCCATGCGCCTGTGGGCAAAGGCGAATTGGGCGAAGAGTTTTTCAGGATGCTCATGGCCGACCCGCGCATGGACAACATCCCCCTGATTCTCGAGACACCCGACGAAGTGATCTGGAAGGACGAAATCAGCTGGCTTTACAACCTTCCCGGGGCAATCTGATTCCCCCGGCTGCCAACATGTATCTTTAACCTCAAATGAAATTCTTACTTACATCTTCATCATCTTTAATAACCAATGAAAACTAAACCGGATTTAAGTTTCTGGAAACTATGGAACCTTAGTTTCGGCTTCTTCGGCGTGCAGATAGCATACGCACTGCAGAGCGCAAACGTAAGCCGCATTTTTGCCACTCTCGGCGCCGATCCGCACGATTTAAGCTACTTCTGGATCCTTCCCCCGCTTATGGGGCTGATTGTTCAACCCATCGTAGGCTCTGCCTCCGACAAGACATGGACCCGACTGGGGCGCCGTCTCCCCTATCTCATAATCGGAGCTGTTGTGGCCGTGATTGTGATGTGCCTGCTCCCCAATGCCGGTAGCTTCGGCCTGACCGTATCGTCGGCCATCCTTGTCGGCCTTTTCGCGCTGATGCTGCTCGACACATCAATCAATATGGCCATGCAGCCGTTCAAGATGCTTGTGGGCGACATGGTGAACGAACGTCAGAAGGGCCTGGCATATTCCATCCAGAGCTTCCTGTGCAACGCAGGATCGATTGTGGGCTACGTGTTCCCGTTCATTCTCACATGGATAGGATTCCGCAACACAGCGGCGGCCGGCGTGATTCCGCAGACTGTGGTATTCTCATTCTACTTCGGTGCCGCCATCCTGCTTCTCTGCGTCATTTATTCGCTTGTAAAAATCAAGGAATGGCCCCCGCAGACCTATGCCGAATACAACGGAGGTGCCAGCCAGAACAAAAGCGAGGAAAAAACCAACCTCATCAAACTGCTGGTCAAAGCCCCGACCACATTCTGGACCGTTGGGCTCGTGCAGTTCTTCTGCTGGTTCGCCTTCCTTTTCATGTGGACCTACACCAACGGCACCGTTGCCCAGAATGCGTTCAATTGCCCTGAGACAACCACAATCCACGGCATAGAACAGACTGGAGCCGATGGCCAGGTGGAAGCCACATACGATGCCAAATTCATCCTCACCGCCGATTCGCTGCTCATTGTCAACAACGGCAAAGCCGCAGCAGCAGGATTTGTGGATGCCGACGGCACGTTCCATCAGGCTCGCACCCTCGCGATGCTGAAACCGGGCAGCGACGTCCCTGAACCAGTCATCGACAATTCTCTCATAGCCTCCAACGAGGGCGTGGCTCTCTACCAGTTCGACACACCCGTCTCCACAGCCGACGCGACACTGATCATCGACGGTGAACAGCGTTTCGTAACCCCGCAGATCACCCTCGTCGACCGTATGTCGCAACTCGGCGACAATGCCCGCATTATCCTTGCCGACATCTGCACCCACGACCCCAAATCGGGGGCGCTCTTCCTCGACGGCACCTCCACAGCCACACTGGCCAACCCCGACGAATGCCGTTTCAACACATCGGTGGTTCTCAACACCGAATCTAAAGAATATAACGACGCAGGCAACTGGGTGGGAATCCTCTTCGCTGTCCAGGCCATCGGCTCCGTGCTCTGGGCCGTCTGCCTCCCCATGTTCCGCAACCGCAAGTTCTCCTATTCGCTCAGTCTGCTGCTCGGAGCGGCCGGATTCATCACGGCCGGCCTGTTCCACAATCCCTACATGCTGTTCATATCATTTGCGCTCATAGGCTGTGCATGGTCGGCAATGCTGGCGTGGCCGTTCACAATCCTTACCAACTCGCTGCGCAACGGCAATATAGGCGCATATCTCGGCCTATTCAACTGCTCGATCTGCATTCCGCAGATAGTGGGCGCGCTGCTCGGCGGATGGATTCTGTCGATGCTCGGCAGCCCCGACCAGCTGGCTCCGCAGTACATGATGATGATAATTGCCGGAATCTCGCTCATTCTCGGCGCGATCTCCGTCACTATTATCAAGGAGGCTCCGGCACCTGAAAGCAAAACCGCCTGACAGCCCTTTAGCACGCGTGGTCATAACCACCATAAACACTTTTTATCAAACACTTAAACGGTAGCGGTGCGCCACAATAACATGGCGCACCGCTACCGTTTAACATCGAGAGAAGCAACTGCTACGCCCTCTCCGTTCAGAACCTCAGCCGGCATCGCTGCCACCGGAGGTCCGTCAAATATGTATGATTGCTGTTTTTTACATCATTCCGAACTCGCACATCACCGCATGCAAGCAATCCCCTACAATCGCGATTACAGCCTCGCAGAGACGCCCTACCTGATGCCTGACGCCATCGGCAACACTCCATACTGAGTCGGCCGACAACGAATCATTGTCCGGCAACCCGCAACTTACAGGCTCGATAGATCCGGCGAGAACATAGTCTGGCGATGCGTTTTCACCGGCCACCATGCACAGCACACACAAAAGAACAACAAGAAACAGAACAAGCTTTTTCATTAGAATGGAATGATTATTGATTCAGAAGCAGAAAAACACTTTACGTGCGATTCGCGATGCAAATATATCTATAAATTACAATTTACCCCCCATTTGTTAATATTGATTAATTACAATCAATCATCTAAGAG
>DBFWRP010000107.1:0-31483 GCA_048222005.1 Muribaculaceae bacterium
GCTCGCACAGCAATGACACTGGTTCATAGCCGGCGTCGAGTGCCACGTGAATCACTTTGGGGCTTTCGGCAATGAAAACGGCGTTGTCCGGATTCAGACGGTTGCGCAGCTGTGCTTCGGTGAGGCGTGCATAGACATCGAGGGCCGGATGTTGCGGTGAGTCAATCTCTATTATAGGCATGGCTTTGTGGCGTATTGGTTCGATGAGACAAATTTACGCAAAAAACATGGCTTTCCCGATGTAAACAACAATTAGTGTTAAAATATTGAGGCGGTTATTGGAAAACAATTAAATTATGTATAGATTTGTACCATTGATGAAACTATATTAATCTAATTTCTAAAAACCAATCAATATGAGGAAATTCTACGCTTTGATTTCGATGCTTGCCATCGGCATTTCATCGCTTACAGCAGGCGTGACCCTGAAGGATGGCTCTGCTGTCAGGATGAATTCTTTGAGTGAGAAATCGTCCAATTTCACAAAACTGGCCCGTACAGCTGCAGGTAATGAATCGGCTTCGACACCGGCTAAGGCTCCTGTTAAGGCTGCAGACGCCGAAGAAACCTGGACTGACCTTGGTGTGGCCAAGTTCGGCGACGGGTGGTGGATGCCACGTCATGGGCTTACCGCGGATAATTTCAAATGGGACGTTCCCGTGCAGAAAAGCAGCCGCGGCGATATCTTCAAACTCAAAAGTCCGTATACACAGCCTGCCCTGAAGGCTGTGTTCGCAAGCAACGAGGTCACATTCCCGTTTACTGACAGTGAGTTCGATATCATCATTGACTGCACCAACCCGGCCTACGTCAAAATGTCCTACCAGCAGGCAGCCGTAATCAAGGGTGGAACCCTGCAGGGTTACATCATCCCTACACCCTTGAAAATCCACAGTGCTGCCAACTTCTTCGAGAAAACGGGTCGGACCCCGCAGGCGATTACTGCGGCTGGATACGCCAGCACCTATAAAGATGGGGTGATTACCATTAAGGCGGCTGTTTTCGGTCTTGGCGATGATGCAGAAAATGCAGCAGGTAATTCATTCGCTCAGCAGGATCCGTATGATTCCGTGATAATGCTGCCTGGCGCAAAAGATTATTCCATCAAGGCAACAATGTCGGAATGCTGCACACGGGGTGGAAGCCTGCGTGTCATGATTCATGCAGGTGCGGATATAGCTAAAGTGAAGATGTCCGCACAGGCTGGTGCATTCCCCTTTTCGGAAGAAATTTTTACGACATTGGAAAACAATGATTTGCTTTATGATGTAACGCCCTCGGCTCAGGGAGAGGAAATTAATGCACAATTGGATGAGGATACCCACGTCACAGTGTTTGTGGCCGGATATAATGAAGCTGGCGAACGCGTTGCTATGGGAGGAACGGGCTATTGCTATGAAGTAGACGATGATGCCAACTGGACAGCGGTGGGCAAAGGTACGTTTACTGATGCATTGGGTGAACTTTATGGTGTCACCAGTGAGACCTATCAGGTGGATGTGGAGCGTCACAAAACCACAGAAGGATTGTATCGAATAGTTAACCCATATACTACACCCGCGTGGAAATATTCAGAGGATAATGCTCACAGCACTGAGCACAATCATTATCTGAAAATTGATGCCACAAATCCGGAAAAAGTGATTGTCCCTTTCAGTGTTGTTGGATTCGATGCCGCTGGCTGCGACTATCTGCAGAGCTATAATCTCATGGTGTCCACGCCTGATGCCAAACGTTATGGTACATTGAGAAGCGGCGTTGTGACACTTCCTGCCAATTCAGTCGTTGATATGACCGCAGGGTCGTTGGATCCGTATATAATTGAAGGGTCGTTCAAGCTTGTGCTGCCCGCCGGTTCGGGCATCGAAGGCGTTATGGGCGACGGTGATGCCGATGCTCCTGTGGAATATTTCAACCTCCAGGGCCAGCGCATCCTCAATCCTGCCGCCGGTCAGCTCGTAATCCGCCGTCAAGGTGCAGAGGTGACCAAGATGGTTGTCCGCTGATGCACTACGGGACGCCCGCAGGGCGTGTCCGCATCAGAATATGATTCTATTCATCACAATTAAGTGCAACGAGGCGATGTGTCGGATTTTTCCGACACATCGCCTCAACGCATTTTCCATGGGAGTACGGACGGGATTTAAATTCAGCGTTGAGTTGGAATTTAACCCCCGATGCGCTATCTTTGTGAAGAAACAGAGGGAGGAGAGCCACAGAAATTTACCGTGCGTCCCTACAATTCATCCCGGATTTGCAATCTCGGCTCCCTTCTGATTAAAACATTCTATATGTTATGGAAAATGCATTGAAATATGTTGTGGATGTGCTGAACTCCACCGAAGTGAATCTGGCTAATTCGGTGTTCCGGTTGGTGCTTTCGATGATTCTCGGGGTGTTTGTAGGCGCCGAGCGCAAACGCAAGGGGCAGATTGCAGGGGTGCGCACTTTCGCCCTGATTTCCATGGGTTCATGTCTGGCCATGCTGCTTTCGGTCTATGTGCCTCAGGAATATCTGGGGCTTAAGAATGGCGACCCCGGCCGTATTGCCGCACAGGTAATCACCGGCGTGGGTTTCCTCGGCGGTGGTGCCATGATTCACATGCGCGGATCGGTGCGCGGCCTGACCACTGCTGCCGGCATCTGGATGACCGCTGCCATCGGTATGGCTGTGGGCGTGGGCATGTACTGGTGTTCCGTGATAGCAACTGCATTGATTCTTGTCACGCTCGTACTGTTTGAATCCTATGAGCAGCGCCGCAACATGGGGCAGGAGAACCGTGCCCTCAAACTGGTTGTGGACGGTATTGTTACAGATCTGGAAGCCTACAGGGAGGTGTTCAGACAGCATGGCGTGCATCTGAGCACTTATTTCCTGCAATACAATTATTCCGACAACACCACCCAACTCAATTTCGTGGTGCTTGCACCGTCGCACCGCAATTATCTCCCCATGTTCGAGGACATGCGTGAAATTCGTCCCACGCGTTCCCTGATTCTTACGGCGCAGGAGTGATTAACAGATGTTAAAAATGGTTGCGTTTTCAAAATGTATCAACGCTGTAACAATTGCGTAATAATGCCATTGTAAATTTGCATCGCAATCGGCAATAGAGCTTTAGCTCGCCGCCGGTTCTCCGAAATAGTCATACCACCTAAATCTATCGAAAAAACTCAGCATACTCGACAGTAATTTAGAGCAAAGTAAATAACATACTTCATTATCCCTTAAGAACGGGTCGTCGTTGATGACGCTCCGTTTTTTTATTTGGGGATAACAGTTGTCTCCTGAGGGATGCGACACAATCGCTGCGAATATCCAATGAATCAAAGCTGTTATCTAATCGTAAGGACATGCCTTCGGCATGTGTAAAAGTTTTGGTTTCTGGGCATTATCATGGCATGGAACTGCTCTATATCTCAATTGACGAGGGCGACAACCGCGATAGCGCAGTGCGTAAGCTTGTCAGGGCCTACGGACTCAAAGGCAACCACCTGATAATGCCGATGTGGCTTAAACAGGACATATATGCCATGTTCGGCCACAACGGTATGCTCAACATCCCCTCGATAGCGCTGTTCGATGGCGATGGGAAAATGCTGCAACGCCGTTTCCCCGAATCGGAGGACGCTCCGTCACTCCTCAAGGCTATCGAATCAACCCTGCATCCTTCCGCCGATTGATTTCTTTTGGTTCAAGCCGAAAGTTCGGTGCATTTGATTCTCGTAAACCGACGTCGCCTCCATCCACTTGTAGGGTCGCGACCTGTCGCGACTGCAACCTTGCGGAACATATTTGAGCATCAGGCATTCATTTGCAACATCCCGCCTGCAGTCGCGACAGGTCGCGACCCTACAAGTGGATGAAATCATTATCATGGAGAAATGCTGATTTCATGCACCGATATTTCGGCTTGACCCTTTCTTCTCCTCTTCTTACTGGCTGAGGCTGGCGAGGAGGGCAGGGGCATACTGGCGCCCCACGGGGAGGGTGGTGCCGTTGGAAAGCACAACCTCCTGCTTGTTGAAACTGCGGACTTTCGATTTCGACACCACATAGGAGCGGTGGATGCGCAGGAACTCCTGCTGCGGCAGCATGGCAAATAGGTTTTTCAGAATCACACGCGATGTGGTGTGGCCGCCGGTGGCACGGAAAATCTTGGAATATCCCATCATAGCCTCAATGTACAGGATGTCGTCAACCGGAATGCTTACATTGTTGTAGCCTTGTTTTACCACAATGCTTTGCGGTGCCGTCACGATCTGCTGCTGGCCGGTGCGGCGCAGGGCTTTGGCAAGCGCGGTCTGGAAACGGCTGTAGGCAAAAGGCTTGTGCAGATAGTCGGCCGCATCAAGGTTGAAGCCGTCGAGGGTGTATTTCAGATAGGCAGTGGTGAAAATGAAGCAGGTGCCTTCCGGGAGCTGCGATGCGATGTCGAGCCCCGAGAGATTTTCCATCTCTATGTCGAGAAACACAATCTGCGGATGTGTCTGCCTGATGGCTTCAAGCCCCTTGACCGGATCGACGAAAGTGGTGAGTTCTATGCCCCCGTGGCGCTGGCAGAACTTTTCGATGATGTCGAGGGCGAGCGGCTCGTCATCTATGGCGATGCATTTTATAAGGTCGTTCATCGTGGCTCAAGATTTATTCTCAGTGAAACGGTGAATGTGCCGTCGTGTTCAACGGTGTCGAGCGACGAGCGCCCGGGGAAAATGCCGTTTAGACGGGCCCGGCAGTTGGCCAGCCCCACAGGCATGTCGCTATGGAATTCCGGCGAGTGTTTCATGATGCTGTTGCGGGTCTCGAAACGCAGTATACCGTCGTGCAGGGCTATGCTGATGTTGATAGTGCACTCACGGGAGGTGGATGCACCGTATTTGAAGGCGTTTTCTACGAATGTCAGCAATATCATGGGTGGAATCATGGCGTTGTCGTTGTCAACGTCACATTTCCACACCACGCGTGTGCAGCTGTTGAGCCGTATGGCCTGCAGGTCAATGTAATTCCGTATATAGACAATCTCCTCCCGTAGCGGCACGCTCTCGTTGCCTATGGTGGTGTAGGTGTATTTGAGCAGTTCGGTGAATTTTATGAATGCGTCCTCCGTTTTCGGTGAATTGGCAATCACCAGGCTATAGAGCGAGTTGAGCGTGTTGAACAGGAAATGCGGGCTGATCTGCGCCTTGAACACGGCCAGTTCGGCCTTGTCGCGTTGGTTCTCTATCTGCCTTTTTGCCAGCAGCTGCTCGTAAAGCTCTGTTACAAATGCCGTTGTCAGTGCATAGCAGATTACTACGGAGAACATCAGCCACAGGGTTATGGCCACGTTGTAGTTCCTTATTGTGGTCTGATAGCGGCTCATTACCGGCGTTAGGAAATCCATTTCTGGCAGGGGATACCAGCTGAGCAGATAGGTGCAGCCGGCAAGTGCCGCAGCTATGCCTGCGATTTTATAATATTGCCGGGAGAGAATCAGTTTGGGCAGTTTAAGATATCTGGTGATGAAATAGCATCCGAAGAGATAGACGCAAACAATACAGAAAAACAAAGGCCAGTTTTCCAGCCAGTGGCGTGCCGGGCCGAGAAACAGCAGCAGCGGCATGAGCACGATGCAGAAGAACAGGTCGAAAATAAAAGCGGTCTTGTTTTCCAGTGATTTCATGCCACAAAATTAATGCATAATATCAGACCGGTCAACATAAACCGGAGGTGTTTTGGATAGCCAAATCAAAAAATACGCGTATCTTTGTAGTGGAAAACAACTAAAAAGCGGGAAAATGAATAAATGTCAGTTGTTACTTTCGAGTCTGTTGGTTGCGTGTCTGCTTGTGGCATGCGGAGGAAACCGGCAACCGCAGGAACCTGCGTCGCTGATGGAGGCATCGCGTCAGGAACTTGCCACCGCATTGGGTGAGCGCGACGAACTGTTGGTCATGGTCAAGGAGATTTCGTCGACTATGGACCGCATCAAGCATCTGGAGAACGTGGTGTCGCTGGCTCCTGCGCAATCGGGCGAGACCCGCGACAGCCGTACACAGATCATGTCGGACATTTCGGGCATTCAGAACACGCTGCGTCAGCGCCGCGAGCGGCTTGATGAGCTTGAGGCGAAGCTGCAGCAGTCGTCGACGTTCAATGAGGAACTGCAGGCCACGCTCGACGCCCTCCGGTCGATGCTAAACGCGCAGGCCGCTGAGGTGGCCGTGCTGCATGAGCAGCTTATGGCCGCCAATATGCGTATAGGCGCACTCAACAGCACGGTCGATTCGCTGAGTATGGCCGTGGCCGTGGCGGAGACAGAAAAAGATTCTGTGCATGAGTCGTCGCTGAAACTTGAGAACGAGCTCAATGCCTGTTATTATGTCATTGCCCCGAAGGATGTGCTGAAGCGTCACCGCATCATAGAGCCTGGATTCCTACGTAAAACCCGACTGTTGAACGGGGATTTCGACAAGGGGGTATTCATTCCCGGCGACAAACGCAGGCTCACCGCCATCCCGTTAGGCACTGACAAGGTGAAAATCTACTCGACCCATCCCGACGCTTCCTATGAGATCCGCGATGCCGGCGGCCAGAAAAAGCTCTACATCCTTGATCCGGCCAAATTCTGGAGTGTGTCAAACTATCTTGTCATTCAGACCGATTAATGCCATCGCGTTAATCAGAACTTATAAGGAGCTGTCCCTCTGCGGTGGGCGGCTCCTCTCTGTTTATTATCACATTTGCGATGTTTATTTACAGATTCTTTATGATTGGATGAGGCCGAGGTAAATTTGTTCGAAAAGAACGAAAACCGAATGACACATTATCCAATTGCTCTTTTGATGTTGTTTGCGGCAGGTGCCGTGCCTATGGCTCCGGCCATGCCGCAGACAATTTCGGAACCTGTGGAAGTGGTTGACCACCGGCAGATTACCGGAATTGTGACAGACCGCAAGGGGGAACCGATTGCGGGCGCCACGGTGCAGATAATGGAGGATACCCGTAAGATTGTCGCCACAGGCCCCGACGGCGATTTCACAATGACCGATGTTCCCGACGCATGCACCCTGAAGGTGTCCTATGTCGGTTATATGCCGCAGGAGGTGAAGGTGCTCTCAGGCACCGATAACTATGTGGTGCGGATGCGCGTTAACCGTACAATGCTCGACGAGGTGGTTGTGGTGGGTTACGCCACACAGAAAAAGGTTGACCTGACGGGTGCCGTGTCGTCCGTGAGTGTCGACGCGCTTGCCGACCGCCCACTCACCAATGCAACCAACGCGCTTGCCGGTCTGGCCGCAGGTCTGACTGTGACGAATTCCGGAGGAAACACACCCGGCTATGAATCGCAAAGCATTCTGGTGCGCGGTCAGGGCACGCTCAACAATTCCGCGCCGCTGGTTGTGGTGGACGGGATGACAGGCATCGCTTTAAGTGACATAAATCCGCAGGACATAGAGAACATCTCCGTGCTGAAGGACGCTGCATCGGCCGCCATCTATGGCTCGCGTGCGGCCAACGGTGTGATACTTGTAACCACACGTCACGGCGCCGAACGTGCTCCCAGGGTCACCTACAGCGGCAATGTGTCGTTTGAAACGGTGGCCAAGCGTCTGAATCTCGTCACCGATTATGCCGATTTCATGGAGATTCAGAATGCCGGACTGATTGTCAACGGGCAGGCACCGCGCTTCTCGCAGGGAAAAATAGATGAATGGCGCAATGACGCGGGCCGGAATCCCACCATATATCCCAACACCGACTGGCAGGACCACATCTACCGCAATCCGTCGGTGGTGCAGAACCATAACCTCTCGGTGACCGGCGGCTCGAAAACCGTGCAGTATAATCTTTCAGTTGGTTATGTCGATAATCCCGGCATGATCTACTACACCGATTACAAGCGCTATCAGCTGCGCACCAACGTGGATGTCAACATCAAACCGTGGCTTGGCGTGGGTGTGAACCTTTTCGGATATATCGACAAGAATAACCCCTCGTCGGAGAATGCCACTGCCGGAGGTGACGTGATTTTCGGTTCGGGGGCATTCAACACCGTTCCCGGCATGACCCTCTACGACCCCGCCACCGGGCTGTACGGCGGCATACAGAATCCGGAGGAGGAGAACGTAAGCAACTTCAATCCCTATCGCCGCCAGTGGTTCTACAAAACCGAATATCCCACCAAGACCAAACGCTCTGTGACCAAACTTTATGCCCGTGTGATGCCGGTGAAGGGGCTGACCATACAGGGGGCATTCTCCTATAACTTTTGGGAGCGCAACATAGAGCACCATCTCACCGACCGCGACCTCTTCCGTTTCACTCCCGAGGGACCGGTGCTTATCCGTGCCGGCGTGGTGCGCACCTACATCCGCAGGTACAATTACAAGAACACGTTCCGCTCGTCCGAACTGACGGCGCGTTATGACTTCAACGCAGGGCGGCTGTCGGCATCGGTGTTTGCAGGCATGAGTCAGGAGTACAACAAATATGACCATGATTACTACATAAAGTATGACCTGGTCGACCCTTCGCTCGGCGCCATCGACGCCGGAATGACCAACGGAAGCATAACCGGCAATTACGACGAATGGGCCATGCGTTCCTACTTCGGCCGCCTGAATCTTTCATGGGCTGACAAGTATCTGTTCGAGGCCAATCTGAGGGCCGACGGCTCTTCGAAGTTCGCGCCCGGCAAGCGGTGGGGCTATTTCCCTTCGGTGTCGGCCGGCTGGCGCATCTCCGAGGAGAATTTTCTCAGTAATTCGGCCTCATGGCTCAATCAGCTGAAACTGCGCGTGTCCTATGGCTCGCTGGGCAACAACGCCACCACAAGCTACTACATGTACCAGTCGCTCTTCGCCACGGCCAATTATGTGCTCAACGGAAGCATTGCGGGCGGTCTGGCACAGAGTGTGCTTGCCAACCCCGAACTGACATGGGAGAAAACATACATGACCAATGTCGGCGTTGACTACGCCATGTTCAACAACCGCCTCAGCGGCTCTGTGGACATATACAACAAGGATACCAAGGGGATTCTGATATCGCTCCCCGCGCCGTTGGAACATGGCACGAGCACTGTGCCCAACCAGAATGCGGGCGAGGTGAACAACCGCGGCTTCGAGTTCGACATACGGTGGAACGACCGCATCGGGAAGGTGTCGTACAACGTGGGCTTCAACATGGCGTTCGTAACCAACAAGGTGACAAGGTTCCAGGGCGATGTGTCCTCAATCAACGGGGTTTACAAGACGCAGGAGGGGCGCCCTGCCAATCAGCTTTATGTGATTACGGTTGACCGCATCGTGCGCGATCAGGCCGATCTGGATTATGTACAGTCGCTTGTGGACAGGAATCCCGATTATTTCGCCACATACCAGCGTCCGGAACTGGGCGATTTCCTTTACCGCGATGCCAACGGCGACGGCAAGCTCGACACGAACGACCGTGTGGAGATTGGGCACGGCACCGTGCCGCGTCTCACCTACGGCGCCAGCCTTGGACTGAGCTGGAACAATTTTGATTTCAGCATGCTGTTCCAGGGGGTGGGCAACCATCAGGTGTACTACAACAATCAGGCATTCCGCTTTGTCACCGTCATGGGGCAGTCGCTCATTAAGGATATAACCGACAACGCCTGGACGCCAGAAAATCCGTACGAGTCCATCTATCCGGTTCTCCGCAACAACGCCAACGGCAAGAACAACATAGCAAGCGACGCCTTCGTGCACAATGCGGCATATTTCCGGTGCAAGAACATTCAGCTCGGTTACACCGTGCCGCGGAAGATCTCCAAGAAATTCTTCGTGGAGAATCTGAAAGTCTACACAAGCATCGATAATCTTTTCACCATCACCAGTTTCCCCGGTCTTGACCCCGAGGTGGCCGCCAATGTGGGCTATCCCGCCGTGCGGCAGTATTCCGTTGGTGTGAATGTATCGTTCTAAACTGTTAAATCATGAGATTAGGATATATAGCGTTATATGCCGCCGTGGTAACGGTTTGCGGCGGCTGCGAGAGTCTTGATTACACCCCCGGCGACCAGATGTCGGGCCAGACATTCTGGCAGACCGAGGATCATGCCCGCCAGGCGGCCGTGGGGATGTATGCCGCCATGAAGGAACCGTGGTGCTTCGGCATGGAGTTCACGTTCGACATGTGCAGCGACCTGGCCGACGGCACTTCGCCATGGGCCGATGTGTCGCGCGGCGATGCATTTTCATCCAGCAGTTCCGGAGTGCAGAATCATTGGCAGCACCTTTACGAGCTGGTGCACCGTGCCAACACAGTGATCCGCAATGTGGCGCACATGCCGATCAGTCAGGAAACCATCGACCGTGTGACCGGCGAGGCCCGTTTCCTGCGTGCCATGGCCTATTTCCGTATGCTCAACTGCTGGGGCGGCGTGCCTTACTACGACGAGACTTGCGACATAAACGAGGAGTTCGCTCATCTTGATGCCCCGCGCTGCACGGCCGATGAACTCCGCGGGCATATCCTTGACGATCTCACCGACGCCATCCGCCGGCTCCCCGTAAGCTGGGATGCCGCCGATCTGGGACGCGCCACCAAAGGGGCTGCCTACGCACTGCGTGGGAAAGTCTACCTGTTCAACCGGCAATGGGATGAGGCCGTGGCTGATTTCGAGGAGATTGTGTACAACAAGACAAACAATTACGGATACTCGCTCCATCAGGACTATAACGACCTTTTCCGCCTGTACAACGGGCGCCATAGCGATGAGATGATATTTTCCATTCAGTCAATCGACGGGAATACGTCCGGATATGCCCTTGACATCGTGTCGTACTTCGGCAACAAGTCCACCATGCGTCTGATAGCAGGCAACCGGATAGTCCCGTCAACTACACTTGTCGACATGTACGAGAACCCCGACGGCTCGCCGTTCAACTGGGATGATGTGTTTCCCGGTTTCAATACCGGCGATCCGCAGATGCGCCGCCGCCTCATGTGCGTGGCCATTGACCAGGGGAGCACGGAAGTGACGAGCACTCTCGATAGCGACACGACAAAAGTGATGGACGCCTACCGTCTGCGCGATCCTCGCCTGTGCCTCAATGTCATCACGCCTTATTCCCATTATCTCGGCACAGATGCAGGCTCCTCGCCCATGGACAAGCAGTTCGTGCTTGCCGACCCCACAAAGGGGGGCGCTCCGATGGAGGCCATGGCCTTCATACGCAATTCAGAAGGGTGGAACTCGTACTTCTGGCGTAAGTGGATACCTACGGGCAACCTTGACGGATATTGGGGCGAATACACCCGTACGCCCTATGAATTTCCGCTGATACGTCTGGGCGATGTGTTGCTTATGCTGGCCGAAGCTTACAATGAGTCTGGCGCCACAGACAAGGCCGTGATTGAGCTGAACAAGGTGCGGGAGCGCGTGGGGATGCCCGGCCTTGACAGCGGGCCGGCTTGGCTCACCGTGAACGGGAAGGTGGATATGGCCCGTCGCATCCGTCGCGAGCGTGCGTTTGAACTGGCCGGTGAGGGACAGCGATATTGGGACTTGAAGCGTTGGGGACTGCTTGAATCGTCTGTGAAAAATGCCACCGACATTTTCGGCGACCTCATGTACACGCGTACATATCAGGAGCGGAATAAGCTGTGGCCCATCCCGCTTGTGGAGATGGAGCGCAATCTCAACCTTACACAGAACCCGGGGTGGTGATGCTGCCCTGATAATGCCTGCGGTTGAGGCCGTAAGCGTGTTTGCAAAGAGACTGCCTAACTTTGGTTGTTAGACAGTCTCTGTAAGGAAACCTAAACAATACGTTGTTTACTTTTACCTTGAGATTACTTACCTATTACGACTTACCTTAAATCTTTACCATTATGAGTCTCTGTATGTATGCGCCGGTTGTGCGGCGATTGTATTATATAGGGTTTAAAGGGCATTGAGTTCGTAGATGCGGCTGCTGAGGTCTCCGTTGGAGAACAGAGGCAGGCCGACAGTCATGAGATATTGACCGGAATAGGTCTTTACATCGTTGTCCACCGAGCAGTCCGCACGATTGATTTCGCGCACCTTATAGGTGGCTGATGGGTTGAGACCCTGGAGTTTCACGTTATGCAGCTTCTCGTTGTAGCGGGGATGAACATCGAATGCGAACACCACAGCATTCTTGTCGGCTTTGTCAACAAACATTGTGGCTGTGTGATTACCTTCGTAGGGCGATACGAGGCAATACTGGTCGCCGTCGAGAATCACGGGTTTCAGGCGGTTGTATTCCTTGATGGACTGCTTGCAGAATGCAAGTTCCTCTTTGTTGAGGTCATGCAGGTTGAGGTCGAAACCGAGCTTGCCCATCATGGCCACGTTGGTGCGGAATTTTATCGGGGCTTTCTTGTTCCAGGTGGTTACATGCGCGCACTGCACTTTGGCGGGGAAGGCCTGCGAATATCCGTACTGTATGAACAGACGTTCAATGGGGTCGGTGTTGTCGCTGGGCCACATTTCGGTGAAGTATTTCAGACCTTCGTAGTCTGTGCGGCCGCCGCCACCGGAGCAGAGCATCATGGGGAGGTCGGGATATTTGGCCTTCAGGCGGTCAAGCACATTGTAGAGGCCTTTTACATAGTCCACATAGAGCTTCTCCTGCTCTTTGCCCTCGAAGTTCGAGTAGATGTTTGTGATAGGGCTGTTGCAGTCCCATTTGAAGTAGGCGATGTCGGGATATTTAGTCTTCAGGTTGTCGACCACGTTGAACACAAAGTCCTGTACTTTAGGATTCGAGAGATCGAGGACAAGCTGGTTGCGGAAGTAATATTCTTCGCGGTTGGGAAGTGTGATCACCCAGTCCTTGTGCTGTTCGTAGAGTTCCGATTTCGGATTGACCATTTCGGGCTCGATCCAGAGACCGAATTTCACGCCCTGCTTTTTTGCCTCTTCAGTAAGGCGGCCGATGCCGTTGGGGAGCTTGTCGGCGGTCTCGTCCCAGTCGCCAAGACCCTGAGTGTCGCTGTGACGGGGGTATTTGTTGGCGAACCATCCGTCGTCGAGCAGGAACATGTCGACACCGAGTTCTTTGGCCTCGCCGATGAGCGATACGAGTTTGTCCTCGTTGAAATCGAAGTAGGTGGCTTCCCAGTTGTTGAGCAGTGTCATGCGGTTGCCGTTTCCATCCTTTATCTGGTAGTTGCGGGCCCAGTCGTGGAGGTTGCGGCTTGCTTCACCGGTGCCTTCGTCGCTGAGGGTGAAAATAAATTCGGGAGTCGTGAATGTCTGACCTTTGGCCAGGGGATAGGCCGAGAAGTAGGGGTTGATGCCGCTGATGACACGCAGGTCGCCCAGGTTGTCCACTTCAAACACGAAGCGGAAATTGCCGGTCCATGCCAGTGTGCCGGCAAGCACATCGCCCGAGGTTTCGGTTGCGGGGGCTCCCAGTGAAAGCTGGAAGAACGGGGATACGAACATGTCGGCGCGGGCACCCAGTTTGGTGTCGATCACTTTCTTGCCGAAATGCAGCTCCTGCTCAAAACGGTTTGCCTCTTTTGCCCAGTTTCCGCTGTATTGTGTCAGGAAATATTTCGGTGCGTTGAGGTGCAGCATCGAGGAGGCATATTTTTCAAGCTCGATGGGCTGCTTTTCATTGTTGGTTATTTCTGTCCAGGTCTTGAACACGTTTTCAGGCCCGTAAGCTGCGATGTGGAGTTTTACTTCATCGGCAAATTCGGGATCGGCCATTGTGATGATGGTCTCGTTGTAGCCGTCGTGTTTCACCACTTCATGATTCTTGTATTTCAGAAGTGTCGACGAGTTGGGGCTGGCGGTGCGGTTGATGTGCAGCGCCGGTTCGAAATAATCCTCCATGCCGTGGGTGAGATATGCTTCCTTGCCGGTGGGAAGGTTTGCATACTCTGCGGCGTTGTCAAGGCGTTTGCCGAAGTAATTCTGATATACACGGCCATTATCAGCCACCGAGTAAACCAGCGCTGTGGCGTCGGTCTCGACGGGAATGATTGTGGTGTTGGCGAAAGCGGTCATGCAGAACGCCATCATGGCACCATTTATAAAAAAAGATTTCATCGTTTTAAATTATAAGGGTTTTGTTTCTTGAGTTTATTATTTGTCGGTTGCGAATGGCGCCACCGGCAGGCCGGTAGTACCATAAAGGTTTCCGCCGGGATAGTCGGCCCAGTTATATCGGGCCACTGCGGGATTGCTGACTTTGGGCGAGGAGAGTTCGATGGTCCTGGCGTCGATGAGCCGGCCGCAGGCGGTGGCGAAATCGCCTTTGCCGTCGGAGATAATGAACCCGGTTAACGCCACGCTGGTAGGCTTCAGGTCGCCGTCGAAGGTGAGAATCAGCCTGC
Organism: Muribaculaceae bacterium; assembly: GCA_048222005.1. GTDB lineage: Bacteria > Bacteroidota > Bacteroidia > Bacteroidales > Muribaculaceae > UBA7173. Next base: position 14,330 of record DBFWRP010000107.1, read on the forward strand.
CATCTTTGCGGTCGATGCGTTTGAGGATGGGCGCCTTGCAGGTCACGTCGTGTCCGTAGTCGTTGGCGAGGGCAAGCAGAGCCAGCCGGTGGGCCACATCCTGCTTGTTGCGCGGATGTATGTCGGCCGGATTGCCGAGGTCTATTGCCGTTGCCATTCCGGTGTGCGGGAGCGACAGGGCCTTGGCCTGGGCGTTGCGCAGGGCTGCCCATTCCGAATCGGGCTGACAGAACGACGGCTTGAGAAAGCCTGCAAGCTGAACGAAATAGAAGGGCATATCCTGATTTTTCCAAAGCTTGCGCCAGTCGGTTATGAGTGTCTGGAACAGGGGCTCATACTGGCGGTCGCGCCCTACGTTGGCACATCCCTGATACCATATCACGCCTTTCACCGGCATTGCCGACAACGGATGTATCATTGCATTGTAAAGAACGGTGGGATAGCTTGATCCGGTGACCGATACCGGTTTGGCCGGCAGTCTCGAAAAATCCACTGCCACCTTGTAATTCCAGTCGCCATCGAGCGGAACCGTCACGCCGTCGGCTTCGGCCATCATTTTGTCGCCGCCGTTGAAGCCTCCGCCTCCGCCGAAATCGGATATGCGGATTTTTATTTCGGCGTTACCGGCCTTGACCATATGAGCCGGAACGGTGTAGATTCTCGGTGTGTCGTAGCCCGAACCGCGGGCAATTTCGGTCCCGTTGAAGTAGGTTATATCCTCGTCGTCAATGGCGCCAAGACGCAGTGTCAGGGGTTTGCCGGCGGCTGCTGCCGGAATTTCAATCTGTTTTGTCACCCACACAATGCCGTCGAACGATGCGGGAAGAACGGTGTTCTCCCAGTTTGTGCCGGTAGGCATGAGGCCGGAGACAGCCTGGGAGCCCTCGGCGGGCTGCTGCTTTTCGGCGAGCGCCATCCAATCGGAAAGTCGCTGTTCGTAATCGGCCTGAAGCCTTGCGGCATCGAAACCGCAACGTTCAAGCGCCGCTGTTTCCTGTTCGAAGCCGTCAATCCGCTTTACGCCTTCGAAGCTTGTCCATGCTTCGGCGGGAGTGCCTCCCCATGTGGCATCAACGACGCCTACGGGTACATGAAGCTTTCCGGCGAGTTCGCGGGCATAAAGATAGGCCACGGCAGAGAATTCAGGAACGCTGGCAGGGGTGCATTCCACCCATCCACCCATGTTGGTGCGGCAGTCGGACTGCGGTGTGAGGGCAGTCTGCTTTGTGATCTGGAGCAGGCGGATGTCGGGATGTTGTGCGGTGGGAATCAGGGTGTCGTAGCCCATTACGGTTGTCCATCCCTGAACGGGGAACTCCATGTTCGATTGGCCCGAGCAGATCCACACTTCGCCCGAAAGGATGTTGTTCAGTGTGAGTTCGTCCTTGCCGTCGGTAATGGTGAGGCAGTAGGGGCCGCCGGCTTCGGGCGTATCCACAATCGCGGTGAACGTTCCGTCGGCGCCGGCTTTGGTTGTTGTGGCGCGGGTGTCCCATCCGGGGGTGACCTCAACGGTTGAGCCGGGGGTGGTTGTGCCGTGCAGGGTCAGCGATGAATTGCGCTGCACCACCATGTTGTCGGTGATGAATGCCGGCAGCCTGATTTCAGCGGAGGCTCCGATGACGGAGGCCATGCAAACCATGGCGCAGGCAAGAATGTATTGCAGAATGTGATTTGTTTTCATTGATATCGATTAGTGGTGTACGGTGCAAAATTAGGACGCCACCAACGAAAATCTTAATGAAAACAAGCCAAAATTTTGCAATTATTCTTCATCAGGCGTGTTTTTGTCATTCACGGAAGCGTTTTTACCCGTTTTGGATTTGCATTGTTTCTCAAAGTCCTTCGGTGTCATGCCGAACTGCTTGAAGAAGATTTTGCTGAAATAGGACGGGGAGGCTATGCCGACCATATAGCCCACGTCGCTTATGCGGTAGTTGCCTTCGCGGATCAGTTCGGCGGCTTTTTTCAGCTTGATGATTCTGATCAGTTCCACCGGCGAGAGGTTGAACAGTGTTTTGATTTTGCGCAGCAGGCTCGAGCGGCTCATGGCCAGGCGGTCGCACATTATCTCCACGTTGAAGTCCTCTTCGCTCACGTTGTCCTCGATGATTTTGCGCACCTTGTTCATGAATTCCTCGTCGGCCTTGTTCATCTGCATGTTCGACACGGAGAAGAACGGATTCTTTGAGAACGATTCACGTTCGCGGCGGCGGTTGTCGAGCAGCGACCGCAGCAGCAGCTTGAGATATTTGATGGAGAACGGTTTCTCCACGTAGGCCTCACCGCCAAGCTGGAGGCCCTTCACTTTTGTCTCGAGGTCGTTCTTTGCTGTTATGAACACAACGGGGATGTGCGATATGTCGATGTCGGCCTTTACCTGGCTGCAAAGCTCGAGACCGTCCATCTGAGGCATCATTATGTCTGTCACCACTATATCGAACAGGCCGTTTTTCAGCTTTTCGAGAGCTTCCACGCCGTTCGATGCGGTTTCCACGATGAATGAGTTGCGGAGCTGTTCGGCAAGGAACTGCGAGATGCTTTCGTTGTCCTCCACCAGCAGCACGCTGTAGATGTCCGACCGGGGTTTGGTCTGGTTTGACCCCTCCTCAACCATGTAGCCTCCAATCTCGCTTGAGTCCGGATTACTTTCCGCTTTGGGCTCGGTGACAGGCAGTGTGAGGGAGAATATGTTCATTTCGTCAGGATTATCCTCAAGCTCGAGAGTGCCGCCAAGCAGAGTGGCCAGCGAGCGCGACAGCGGCAGCCCTATGCCCACGCCGTTCTTCTCCTCTTCGGCATTGACCGTCTGGTAGAAAGGCTGGAAGATGCGTGAACGCTCGTCGACAGCTATTTTCTTGCCGTCGCTTGCAACGGAAATGACGAACTTGCTGTCGTTGTCCGACCGCCGGAACGTGATGCGTATGTTGTGGGTGGCGTATTTCAGGGCATTGTTGAGCAGATTGCTCACAATTTTGGTGAGCGCCTCGCGGTCGACCGATACCACAAGCCGCCCTGCATCGAAGTCGCATTCAAGACGCTTTCCGGTGAGCGAGATTGACGGCTCGAAACGTTCGGCTATGTTGCGCACGAATTCATTGATGTTCACATTCTCATTCTTGAGCGTGAGGCGTTTGGCATCAATCTTCTGGAAGTCGAGCAGCTGGCCGGTCAGTTCCAGAAGCCGTTTGGTGTTCTGGCGTGTCACTTTGACATAGCGCTTTATGTCGGGATTGTCAATCCCGATTTCCTCGATGGCCTCGAGCGGGAGGTCGATAAGCGACAGCGGGGTGCGGATTTCATGGGCTATTTCAGTGAAAAAGTTCACCTTGCTGCGGTAGAGTTCCTTGTCCTTATTGTCGTGGAACGCCTGTTCGCGCTCCTTGAGTTTGCGTTCGTTCCGTTTCTGCCACAGCAGAATCCCCGAGGTGATTGACAACATGAAAATTATGCCGTAGGCCAGGTAGGCCCACAGTGATTCCCACCATGGCGGTCTTATCCTGATAGAGAGTTGCCTGATTGAGGATACGGAGCCGTTGTCGGCTTTCACCTGCAGCGTATAGTTGCCTGATGCAAGATTGGTAAACGAAATTTCGTTGTCATTCATGCCTATCCACTCCTTGTTGACAGGCAGCAGGCGGTAGTAGAATCGCACACGTCCGGTATGATTGAAATCGGGCGAGGCCACCGAGATTGTGAATGTGGCCTGATTGTAATCGAGGGCAATCTTGTCGGCGAACACGATGTTTCCCTTAAGGGCGGTTCCACCGGAATTTGCCTGTACGGACTCGTTGAGTACGTTCAGCCCTGTGAAATAGATAGAAATCTCCGAGGTGTCTTCCTCGAAATCGTCGGGACGGAAGGCAATCACGCCGTTGATGCCGCCCATGTAGAAGGTGCCGTCGGGGGTTTTGATTCCGGATTTGTAGTTGTACTGATTGAACGGAATCCCGTCGCGGTCGGTGAATACACGTATGTCGCCTGTTGTGGGTGAGAAACGCACAAGTCCGTGGTTTGTTCCGAACCACAGGTTGTTGCCGCTGTCCTCCAGCACGGTGTACACCACATCGTCGGGCAGGCCTTCCGGAATGCCGAATGTCTCGAAACTGTCGGTTTCGGGATTGTATCGGCTCAGTCCGCCGCGCTCGGTTGAAACCCATATGGTTCCGCGCGAGTCCTCCATGATTGAATTTATGGAGTTGGAGCGCAGCCCGGAGGTATTGTCGGCGGTCTGGTGATAGACGTATGGTTTGAATGTGTCGGTCCGCGGGTCATGTTTAAACATTCCGTTACCCATTGTGCCTATCCATATGGTGCCGTCAGAGGCTTCGAACAGTGTATATATCCATAGCGCGGCAGTTCCGGGGATTTCAGAGAATGTGGTTTCCCCTTTCATGCGTCGGAACAGCGAAAGTCCCATGCCGACCCACTCCGTGCCTTGCTTGTCAATCAGGTAGGAGTAAACGTTGTTGTTATGTTCCGTATCGGCCGGATAGACCATCTGCACACCCGATGCATCCGCCCGCTTTAAGCCTGAGCGGGCGAAACTTGTGTAGACCTTGTTGTCGAGAGTGGTCATCGAAAGGACGAGATTGTCGTTGGAACTGAATCCCGGTGCGCGCTGGATGGCGCCGGTGGAGGGATCGAGGGTATTCACACCATTGTCCTCGGTGCCTATCCATATCCGGCCTTTGTCGTCCTGCCCCAGGCCGATGATCAGCTGGCTCGACAGCCCGTGGTGCAGGCCGTAATTCGTAAATCCGAATTTTCTGTGAGGCATGTAGTTGACGCCGCCGAACATTGTGCCGAGCCATGCGCCGTTCTCGTTGTCGCGGTAGATGCAGTAGATGGTGTTGTTTGACAGTGAGAACGGGTTGAGCGGATTGTTCTTCAGTTCAATGGTTTCTCCGGAGCAGCGGTTGTAGACGAACAGGCCCGTCTGTGTGCCTATCCACAGTTCGTCGCCGAAACATTCAAGGTATCGCAGATACGTGCCGGCCGGACGTGTGAACGGGATTGGAGTTATCACATCTGTCAGCGGATTGTATTCAAACAGTTTGCCAGTAGGTGTGCCTACAATAAGGTTGCCCTCCGGGTTCTCGCATATACAGCAGAGCCAGAGGCAGTCGGTGTCGTTTCCATTGGAGCGTACGCGGTTGAACCGCTCGGCTTTGTCGTCGTATTTCAGTATGCCGTCGCCGCTTGTTATCACCCAGAGATTCCCGTCGCTTGTCACGCATATGTCGCCGGCATAAGTTGGCTTTGTGTTGCCCGACAGAATCATTGGGAAATGTTTTACCTTCCCGTCGCGATAGCGGAAGATGCCCTGGTTGGGGAGCGCAGCCCATATGGTTCCTTTCCGGTCGCCGGTGATGCGCTGCACCCAGTTGCCGGCTTCCACGCCGTCGTCGGCTTTGCTTTCAACATGAGTGATGACATCGGCATGCGGGTCGTAGCGGTAGATGCCGCGGTCTGTGCCGATCCACAGCATTGAATTCTCGTCCTCGTAGAGGGCGCCGATGTTGTTGTTGCCTCGGCCAAGAGCCTCGTCGTAGCAGTTGTAAACCTTGATTTTGCTCCCGTCATAGCGGTTGAGGCCGTTCTTGGTACCGAACCACATGAATCCGAGCCTGTCGCGCACAATGCATTTCACGTTGTTGGCCGACAGGCCGTCGTTGCTGTCAAGATGACGGAAATTATGCTGTCCGCCATAGGCTTGGCATACAGATGCCGCAATAATGGAAAGCAGCAGAGTCGTGAGGAGGCTTATGAGAGGGCGTGAAGTCTTCATGGAGTCCTGTTTTGTGGTGATGCTATGCGAAGATAAGCATTCTGCGCCGTTTTTTTGCAATTCGGGCGCTTCATGTTTCAGCGTCTTATTGAAATTTCCGGCCTGACCGCCGACTGGCGCGGGGCTTACATGTTGAAATGCAGGTGTCCGCCGTCCATTATGTCGGCGTAGGTCACGGTGTGCCCGTCGATGCGTTTGCCGTTGAGCTGCACGCTTTTTACCAGATGCCTGTCGGCCGATTTGCGCGATGCTGTGATGGTGAATGTGCGCCCTTCGGGGAGATGCAGTGTGCAGGAGTCGAACAGCGGGGTGCCGAGGCTGTATTCGCCCGAGGCAGGGTTCACGGGGTAGAACCCCATGGCGCTGAACACGTACCATGCCGACATCTCGCCGCAATCGTCGTTGCCGGCATAGCCTGAGGAGGTGTTGTTGTACATCTCGTCCATTATGCGGGCAATCAGAGCATGCGCTTTGGCCGGTGCGCCGGCGTCATTGTAGAGGTAGGCCACATGATGGCTCGGCTCGTTGCCGTGGGCATATTGGCCGATGCAGCCCGAGATGTTGTCGTTTTTCACGCCGCTGGTGTCGGTGATGCTGAAAAAGTCGTCGAGTTTGCGCTCGAACGCCTTCTTGCCGCCGGTGAGGGCCATAAGCGCGGGGATGTCGTGCGGCACATACCAGTAATATTGCCATGCGTTCCCCTCGGTGAAGGGGTATCCGCCGTTGGCACCGAATTTCAGCGGGTCGAAAGGCTCGGTCCAGTTGCCGTGCTCGTCCTTGGCGCGGAAAAATCCTGTAGAACTGTCATGGAGATTGCGGAAAAACTGCGCGCGCCGGCTGAAACGCTCATAATCGGCTTCATGTCCGAGTTTGCGTGCCATCTGTGCCACGCACCAGTCGTCGTAAGCCATTTCAAGAGTGATGCTTACGGATTGCGACTGCAGGGTTTTGGGCATATAGCCGTAATGTTCCCACACGTCGAACGGCGAGTTGAGGTGCGGCTGCAGCGAGGAGTTCCTCACTGCCTCGTAAGCCAGATCGTGGTCGATTCCGGGAATGTCGCGCAGCACGGCGTCGGCTATCACCGGAATGGCGTGGTTGCCTATCATGCAGTAATTGTCCTGCCCCCACAGATGCCACACGGGGAGGTAGCCGTAGTCCTTGTAATGGCGCAGCATGCTGTTGACAAACGAGGCGTTGAGCTGCGGCATCAGCAGCGAGTAGAGCGGATGTGCCCCGCGATAGGTGTCCCACAGTGAGAAGGTGGTGTACTGGGTGTCGCCTTCAGGCACATGGCCTACGGTGTAGACCGGTGTCATGTATTCGCCGTTTACGTCGCTGAACGTGTTGGGCTGAATCATGGTGTGGTAGAGGGCGGTGTAGAATGTTGTAAGCTTTTCGGGGTCGCCGGTGGCTTCGATGCGGCCAAGCTCCTTGTCCCAGCTGGCATCGGCGTCGGCTGCATAACGGTCGAAATCGAAGTGCGGGGCCTCGGCATCCATGTTCATGGCGGCATTGGCCGCCGATACTCCCGACAATGCCACTTTCACAGTGACAGGGCGGTTGGCGGAGCTGAATCCGATTCTGGCCTTGAGTGCACATCCGTTGACCACCGAGGCTCCGCGTCGGGGTGTGTCGCCGTCGGTGAGTTCGAGGGCGGTGATGTCTTCGGAGAAATCAGCCACGAAGTAGATTTTGCGCAGCTTTGCCCATCCGGTGATCACCCGGTAGCCTTCAATCCGCGACGGTCCGGTGCGGCGTATCTGCGACTGCACCACGCGGCGGTTCCAGCTCCCCTTGTTGGCCGAATGGTCAAGGTCGAGGATGATGTTGCGCTGCGCCCCCTGTGGATAGGTGTAGCGGTGCACGCCGGTGCGGGTGGTGGCTGTGAGTTCCGCGTCAATCCCCTCGTCGGCGAGGTGGACGCGGTAGAATCCGGGCGAAGCCGCCTCGTTATGGTGTGAGAACCGCGAGGAAGTGGCATTGCCTGTGGTGGGGAAGAGAGCTATGTCAATAAGGTCGCTTGCTCCGGTACCGCTCAGGCGTGTGTGCGAGAAGCAGTGTATCACCGAGTCGTTGTAGTCGTAACCCGAGGCGTTGAACCAGTCGGGTGCCTGATGGGTGTCGGGGCTGAGCTGCACCATGCCGAATGGCACGGTGGCGCCGGGATAGTTGTTGCCCGACAGGCCTCCCTCCACTGCGCCCGTGCCTATGAACGGGTTTACATAAAACGTGAATTTTCCTGCCGGTGCCATCAGTGCCACCGACAGGAAAACCAGTACCGGAATGTGTCTGCGCATTATCTGAATAATATTTTTCGGTTTTCTGTTAGGCCTGATTCAAGGGTGACGGAGGCGATGGACATGCCGCACTCCATTTTTTCGATATTCAAGGACGCTTCTGTCATGTTTTTTCCCGAAAGGGATATGGAATTGACGGTTGTACCGTCAATTCCATATATTGTGACAGAGCTGATTGGAGCAGCTGCATAGACATTGAGAGTTTTGCCGTCGACAGTCATGTCGATGCTTTCGGCCGGGTCGGCCACTGCGGCTGCGACACCGCTGTAGCCGGCACGTTCCAGGCGGTAGACACGCACATCCTTCTTGGGCACAGAAATCTGAAGTTCCGAAGGCTTGCAGGTGGCTCCGGTCCAGAGTTCCTTGACATTCACGAAGTCCGATGCCTTGATGCCGAGGCGGTCGAAGTCGGGCTGCTTGTTGAAGGGGTTGCTTGTGTCGTAGTTGAACACCACATAGTAGAATGCATCGGGTGTGTCGTAGACGAACTCGTTGTCCACAGGGATTATAAGCTGCCACATCTGGGTCTGATAGGGCATGGTTCCCTCAATGGGGCGGAAGGTTTTGCCGATGCGGGCAACCTCGGTGAGGTCCTTGTTGGATGCGAACTTCACCGCGCGTGCGCGTTCCTCGTCGGTGCCTTCGATTTTTGTGGGCTTGCCGTTGTAGTTCATCGTACCCCCCTCGTAGGCGTAGGTGCCGCCAAACAGGGTGTGGCCCGTAATGATGCCGCTGGTGTAGCGGATGCGGGCCTCGTTCTCATCGTTCGAGCCTTTGCCTGTGAACACCTTGTTGAGGCACATCAGGTCGGGGTCGTTGAATGCGTAGCATTGGTCGAGCCACCAGGAGCCGTTGATGCAGTTGAGTGTGTACATGGAGTTGTTGAGCTCGCCCCAGGCGTCGCAGCCAATGCGGCGGATGTGAGCCTTGGCGGGGAACACGGGTGCGATAGAGAAGTCGAGCACCATGTCGCCGGCCATCTCCAGAATGTAGTCCATACCGTAGTTGTAGGCCATCATGCCGGTGGTGATGTTGGGGTCGTACCAGCGGTCGGCTTCCTGCGAGCCATTGTTCATGAAGTCGATTTTCACGTATTCGAATCCGTCCTCCTTGAATTCCTGGAAGCGTTTGCGGTTGGCTTCCTTCACGGCAGGATGGGTGGGGTCGAGCGAATAGCCTGTGATTTTGCGGGGCTTGCCGTTGGCTGTGAGCACCACATCCTTGCGCGAATAGGTTTTGCCGTCAACGGTTTCGTAGGGATAGTCCGACACTTCATTGTCGCTTCCGAGCCAGATGGAGAAAGGTGTGGTGTAAATGCCGGGGTGATAGCCGAGTTCCTTGCAGCGTTTGGCGAATTCGCGGCGTTCCATGCGGCTCATGTTGTCCCAGAAGGAGTCGAGCACCATCCAGCATGTGCCTTTCTCGTCGGCGAAGTCTACGGGCTTGAGCTCTCTTTCAAAGAAGTCGAGCACCGACATGGCCGAGGTGTAGTTGAGCTGAGCCTCCTGGCCGCCCCAGCTTTGCCAGCCGAAGATGGATTTTTCATCGTTGGGCATCTTCAGTTTCGGGCAGAGCACGGTGTTGGCCACGCCGTAGGTCTCCAGACCGTTGCGCCAGTCGTCGAACATACCCAGCATGAAGCGGGGCGAAACCACGCGCGCGCCTTTCACTGCGCCATGCTTGTCAAAGTCGGCTCTGTCGTTCCCTAAGTTGTTGTCCCATGTGCGCAGGCTCACGTAGCCGGCCTGGGCGCTGAGTTTGCGCAGGCGGTTGGTAGAGTTGGGCTGCACGTTGATGGCCGATTTCCATACGGAGTGGTCGATCGAGCCGATTACCAGACCCTTGCGCGAAGCCACGTTGAAAAGGGCGGTTGCCTCGCACGAGGTCATGAGTTGGCCGGTGTTCCAGCGTGTGGTGCTGAATGTGGCCCAGTTGTCGTTGGCGAAAGGCATGTTGTAGATGCGGTTCTCCGAGGTCTCGAGCGGCAGAGTGTTGGTTGTGCTGACCACGATGGGGCAGATCTGACGGGTCGATGTGGTGCCCGAGGGTGCAACCACCGCACCTTCGAATGTGGCATAGGGGAGCGAGGGGTAAACCGATACGATCTGCTCCAGTGTTGGGCTGCCGCTTTTGGTGTAGGTCCATGTGAAGCGCTTGCCCGATCCGAATGCGTCGGTGATGTCCTCCTCTTTCTTCGTCACGTTGTCGTAGGTGGTCGATTCGAGGTTGTTGTCGTTCTCGTCCCAGGCGGTCATGTAGACGCCCTTGAGGAGCTGAGTGCCGTTCTGTTCCACCGTCATGAGCTTGTTGCCCATGGTGAACTTCCATCCGCCGTATTCAGCGTCCAGTTCCCCTGCGAGGAGAACCGGAGCGCTGGCTACTACAGCTGCAATAATTGCAAGTTGTTTTCTGATGGTCATATTCGAGTAAGGTATGTTTATTTGAGGTAGATCTTGTCCACTTTGTTGCCCTGACGGCGGATGTAGAGACCGTTCTGCGGGTTGGCAACACGTACACCCTGGATGTTGAAGTATTCAACGGGGGCATTGGCGTCGGCTTCGGTAAGCACGTTTTCGATGCCTGATGTGCCGGCCACTGCGAATGCGCTGGCTGCCTTGGCACCGTCGATGCTCTGCACACCCCACGATGCGATTTTGTCGGAGGCGATGTTGAGGGTCACTGTGCGGGCTGCCGATGCGGCGTTAACGTTGGCCGAGCGGAGTTTGCCTGTTTCAGTGTCGGCCGGAACGGCTGTGATGATCTGGCCGTCGGTGGTCTTTACGAAGTAGTTGTAGCGGAGAGCATCGGCGGGAGTGAAGCCTGAACCCTGGGTATGCTTCTCATCTGAACCGGCTTCCCATGTCAGCACTGTCTTGTTGCCGTCGGCAGTGGCTGTAAGGCCGGTGGGGGCGTTGGGTGCCTTGTTGTTCAGGCGGGTGCCGGATCCGTTGTAGAACATGAAGCTCTTGTTGTTGGCGTCGTCATCATTGTAACCCATCAGGGCAATGTCGACAACGTCGTTGTTGTTGAGGTCGTAGGCAAGTGCGACTGCGCCACCGCGGTGACGGCTGAGCTTGTCGGTGTAGGCTGTGAAATTTCCTTCACCTTCGTTGAGCGCGAAGACTGCGCTACCGAGGCCTTGGCCTACGTAAACGAGGTCGACAAGGCCGTCGCTGTTGAGGTCGCACCAGTCACCGCCGCCTACCGAGCAGCCGGGAAGGCCGGTTTCCATCTTTGTAAACGTGTCATCGCCGTTATTCTTGTAGAGATAGGCTGCTTTTTCCCAGTTGTTGGGGCATGATTCGCCTGTAACGAACACGTCGAGCAGGCCGTTGCCTGTGACGTCGACAAAGAACGACTGCCCTTTTTCAGCACCGGCTTTTTCGCCTACGTCCACTTTGGTGAACTTGCCGGAACCGTTGTTTTTCCAGATGTATGTGTGGTCGTTGTCGCCTGCCCATCCGTTCACGAGGATATCCACGGCGCCGTCGGCGTTATAGTCGCCTACGCAGAGTGTGCCACCTCGTTGTGCTTCAATGCCAGTGTTCTCGTCCTTGATGAATGTACCTTTGCCTCCGTCGTTGAAGAACACTACAGGAGTTCCCTGATCGTCACGCGGATTGCCGCAGAATGTTACGATGTCCTGATAGCCGTCACCGTTGAAGTCGGCAACGCCGAGGGTGCCGGTATACCATTTCTCTTGGTCTGCATCCTGGATGGATATTTCCCCTTCGAGCTTGAAGTCCTCGACTTTTTCGAAGTTCCCTTTACCGTCGCCTTTCAGCAGTTGTGAGTTGTAGGAGTTGGCGAGCAGCAGGTCAACGTTGCCGTCGTTGTTATAGTCGATGACATAGGCGATGCGTTCCCATGATTGGCCGTCGGGATCGGTGATGTCGGCCGAGGTGGTGAACTGCTTGGTGTCGGCGTCAAGATGCAGAGCCTTGATGGTGATGGCCCAGCCTGCAGCAAGGTCACGTCCCTTGGCAATCAGCTCCATGAGGCCGTCATTGTCAATATCTGCGCATATCATGTTGCCGTGTATCAGGCCGCCCGACACGGTGCCTTTCCAGTCGATGTGAGAGTAGTTGGGGATACGGGCTGCGCCGAATGCCGGCAATATGGTGGCAGCTGTTGCGAGTGTGAGTAATATTTTCTTCATAATTAGTGTGTTGGTTGTTGGTTAGGTGGTTTAGAAAAGGATAGGAAATATATGCAGGGGGGAGGATTGCCCCCTGCATATATGGGTTGTACTGAATTTTAGAGGTCGCTTATGCCGGTTTGGTGTTGTGCCGGCAGAATCTTCTGTTTAGATGTAGCCTTCGTTCTGGTCGGCGCGGCTGATTTCGTCGTTCTGTTCGATTTCAGTCATAGGAATGGGCCAAACCGAGTGCCAGGGCTGGATTGTACCGGAGCGTTTTGCCCATTTGTTGCGTTCCTTGACGTATTCGTAGAACTTGCCTGTGCGTACCAGGTCGAAGCGGCGCCAGCGTTCGCCGAAGAGCTCGCGTACGCGCTCGGTCATGATGGCCTCGCGGAACGCTTCCTTGCTCATTGGCTGCCACATCTTGTCGGCGGGAAGGTTGAATTCCCATGCACGTGAGCGCACGTCGTTAACCCATTCAACAGCCTCGTCGCCACGGTTAAGCTCGTTGAGACATTCGGCATAGAGCAGGTAGGCGTTGCCAAGACGGAGCCAGGGGATGTTCTTGCCGCAGTACCACATGTTGTTGTAGCCGAAGCCCGACTGGATGTCGGTGCGGAAGTCCTCATATTTCTTGATGTGGGGCTTGCACTCGTCCTGATCCTCCTCGGTGAGGCCTTCCCAGCTAAGACCGGGAATATAGTCGAGGGCGTCTTTGCCGTTCCATGTGAATTCGTAACGCATTGACTCCTCTTTGCGGACGTCGCCGTCTTCCCAGATACCTCCGTCTTCGATGTCTGAGTAAGCCCAAGGTGTGGGAACTGCGTGGTCGTAGCCGGCAAAGTAGCATCCGTCGGCACCCATGGCAGCTGCAGCGCGCGAACCGATTTCAAGCTGAATCATGTTGTTGTCGGGGTAAACGTTGCTGAACTGGAATTCGAGGATGGCTTCAGATGTGTTGGGTGTGGAGTAGTCGAACAGGTCGTAGTAGGGTACAAGAGAGAACGGACCGTTGACAACCTGACGGAGGCATTCCTCTGCCTTGTTGAAGTCGCGAAGGCCGGTTTCAACCGGAGCCGACATGTAGGCGTAGCCAAGTAGCATCAGACCGGCGTAGCGTGTGAAGCGTCCGGGGTTGTTGGTCTCGGGTGCGTTGTTGGCTGCTACGGTGAGATCCTTTATGATATAGTTCCATACGGTGGTGAGGTCCTGACGGCGTGTGCCGAGTTCCTCGAGGTTAGCGATGTCGATTACGGGGATACGGCCGTAAATCATGGTCATGTCCATCATGATCTGTCCACGGATACCGGATGCCTCCGCCCACATGGTTTTGGCCTGAGCGTTTTCAGCAGCCTGCGGTTCGAGAGCGTTGATGAGTTTTGCAGCCTCGGAGATTTTGGGCCAGCGCCAGTTCCATGTGTTGGTCACATACTCCTGTTCGGAGCTGAGGAGGGCGTCGAAGCGGTCGATGGCGCCGTTCTTGCCGCCGTTCTCCTTCAGGGCCTGGTATGCGCCGTTCTGGATTTCGTCGGTACCGTCCGAGAGATAATAGAAGTTGTGGTCGGTCCAGAGGTTGCGCCATTGGGTGTAGAGGCCGTCGAGCGACTTCGATGCTGTCTCGAGGTTACCGTAGATCTGCTCTTCGGTCAGGCCGGTGCGGCTCGGCTCATCGAGGAAGTCGTTGCACGATGCAAATCCGAGAGCTGCAACGGTGGCTACGCCCAGCGATATGAATTTATTATAGATTTTCATGTCGATAGTTTTAAGAGTTTAGAAAATGCTGAATGAAAGTCCGAGGGTGTAGCTGCGTTCGGTGGGATAGAGGTTGTCGCCGAATTCGGGGTCGAAACCTTTGTCCTTGGTCGCGGTGAACACGTTCGATGCGGTGAAGTAGACACGCAGGTTGTTCATGCGGATTTTGTCGAGGACTTTCTTGGAGAAGTTATAGCTGAGTGTGAGGGTTGACAGACGCAGATACGAAGTGTTCTGGATGTACTTGTCGGTGTCGCCGGCTCCGTAGGGGGTGTAGCCCGAAGCGTTGGTGATGCGGCGGGGGAATTCTGCGCCGGTGTTCTCTGGTGTCCATGTGTTGCCGATGAGGTCGGGGGATGCATGGCTCAGACCGGTTGACGATACGAGGCCTTCGTAGTAGCCGCTGATGCGGTGGCCGCCGATGCTGTAGGTGAACAGGGCATTGAGGGTGAGGCCTTTCCATGTGAGGTCAGTGTTGAAACCGCCATAGAGTTTGGGATCCTGGTAGGCTGTGATGCAGCGGTCGTGGATGTCGATCACGCCGTCGGGCACACCGTCGGGGCCTGAGATGTCGAGCGGGAAGATATCACCGAGGCCTACTGTACGACCTTGATAGTCAACGCCTTCCCAGATTGCGCGGTTGTCCTCGTTGGCGATGCCGCCGTACTTGTAGCAGAAAATATTGTGGAGAGGTTCGCCTACGAAGAGGTTACCGATGCGGTCGGGGGTGGAGCTCTGCGATGTGACGCTGAGCTGACGGTCTACGCCGCCATAGAGGCTCTTGATTTCGTTGTGGTCGCGAGAGATGTTCAGACCTACGTTCCATGTGAAGTCTTTTGTAGCGACGGGTGTGGCCTTGATCTGGAGTTCGAAACCGCGGTTGTCAAGGTCTCCGATGTTTTCGGTTGTTTTGGAGTAACCGCTCGAGGTGGGGAGCGAGTGGCTCATCAACAGGTCCTTGTTGCGGGTGAAGAACACGTCGGCAGTAACGTTGAGTCGGCGGTTGAAGAACGAGAGGTCGACACCGATGTTGGTCTGTTTCTGTTTCTCCCATGTGAGCGAGGGGGTTCCGCGACGGCCGTCGGTTGTGAAGAAAGCTTCGCCGTTCGATGCCGAAGGATAGTACATGGTGGCATAGAGGTAGTTGCCGATGTTCTGGTTACCGACCGAACCGTAACCACCGCGGATCTTTATCTGGTCGATCCATGTCAGTTTGGGGAAGAAGGGTTCGTTGGTGATGTCCCATGCCAGCGAGAACGAGGGGAAGAAGCCCCACTGGTGGTCTTTGCCGAATTTCGACGAACCGTCGTAACGGCCGGTGAATGTGGCGAAGTAGCGGTACTTGTAGTTGTAGTTGACGCGGCCTACATACGACATGAGCGATGTAACGGTGTGACCGCTGTCGGGACGGGAGTTGTCCCAGTCGGCAGCTGAGCCGAGCTGATCCCAGCCGAGGTCGTTGGAGGCGAAGCGCTGGCCGTTGGCCTTCACGTAGTTGTAGATGTTGCGTGAAGCGGATGTACCGAAGAATACGTCGAGGTTGTGTTCGTTGTTGAACGAGCGCACGTACTGAGCGGTGTTATCCCACTGCCACTGTGTGTTGCCGAAGCGCTGCTGTGTGGCGAAGGCATCGCCGCCGCGGTAGCGGATGGCTTCCTGGATGCCGGTGGGCTGGTACTGGTTCCAGCTCTGTTCGGCGCGGTTGATGGCGAATGTGGAGCGGATGTTCAGACCCTCGATGGGGTTGATGTTGATGTAGTTCGAGGAGGTGAAGTGGTAGCGCGAACGCTCGGTCTGGATTTCGAGAGTGTTGTAGGGGTTGAAGTTGTTGGTTCTCTCGGTGTTGGGGCTCTGCCACCATGTGGTGAGGTATTCTGTCTCGAAACGGGTGGCATCGTCCATGTACGGGGTATTGTCGATCAGCGGGTCGCAATAGTAAGCCTTGTTGTAGGCGTTGTCGTCCGTCATGTTGTCGTGGGTGTAGCTGTAGGTAGTGTTGGTGCCCACACGCAGCCACGGGGTGATTTCGGCCGATGCGTTGATACGTCCGTTGTAGCGCTGCTGGTCAGTGCCCCTCATTGTGCCTTTCAGATCCTTCAGACCCAGAGAGATGTAGAAGTTGGTCTTTTCCGACGCGCGTGAGAACGAGAGGTTGTGGTTTGTGGTGAAACCGGTGCGGGTCAGAGGCTCAACCCAGTCGTAGGATGCGCCCGAATAGTAGGTGTCGAGCTCTTCCTGTGCGAAAGCGTTGTTGGGAGCCAGGATGAAGTTGTTTGTGTGGTTGGCCAGGTCGGCTGCCGTAGCGTTGGGGTTCTCGAACATGTAGCCGTTCTGGTAGGACTGGATACGCAGGTCGCCGAGTTCGTGGGCGTTCATGCGGTCGGGGCGGTGACCAAGGGTCTGCCATGATACCCATCCGTCGTAGCTGACTTCGCCGTTGCCGGTTTTGCCCTTCTTGGTGGTGATGATGATCACACCGTTGGCGCCTCGCGAACCGTAGAGAGCGGTTGCCGATGCGTCCTTGAGCACCTGGATGCTGGCGATGTCGTTAACGTTGAGTGAATTGTAGAAACCGAATTCATTGCCCATAACCAGACCGTCCACAACGTAGATGGGGTCGGAGCCGGCGTTGATGGTGTTTGTACCGCGCACCTTGATGGCTGAATCGTCGGAGGGCTTGGAAGCACGGGTCACGGACACACCGGTAACCAGACCCTGCAGGGCCTCGTTGATGGTGGTGACGGGCTTCTGAGTGAGTTCATCGGAGCTGATGCTGCTCACCGAGCCGGTGAGGTCGCTCTTTTTCATGGACACACCCACCACGACAACTTCGTCGAGCAGTGATGAGGATTCTTTCAGGATAACGTCAAGTTTGCCAGATGCAGGCACTTTGACTTCGGCTGTCTCATAGCCTACGTAGGAGATGTTAAGGGTGGCTCCGGTTTTGGCATTGATTGAGAAATTACCGTCAAGGTCGGTTGTGACGCCGGTACCTGAACCTTTTAATACAACGGAGGCGCCGGGAAGCGGTTCCCGGTTTTCATCCACCACCGTTCCGGTTACGTTGGTCTGTGCCAATGCCAGATGGCATGTGGCAACAAACAGTAACAGTACACTGATGATTTTTTTCATGATTTGGATTAGTTAAAGTTTCTTCAATGGAATTAGGT
>DBFWRP010000108.1:0-38662 GCA_048222005.1 Muribaculaceae bacterium
TCCGTGTGCTGCGGCATGCACGTCACATGCGAGAAGGACTCGCTTCTGCCCGAAGTGAGCCGCGAGATAGAATATTTCGACGACGAGGAGCTTGACGCATTCCGCGGACGCGAGCCAGAAAGCTACACCGATGATGAGATAGAGCAGTTCCGCGACGTGCTGCTCACTCTGCTCCCCACCGACATAGCCCCGTGGGCACGCAGCATTCAGCTGCGCGGCATCTCACTCCCTATGGCCGTCCGCGAGGAACTGCTGATGATCGTGGCCGAAGAACGGGCCAAGAAAAGCCATACGGAAGGCAACCGGTCCTCAAGCCAGTCGTGATTCCGCAACACCAACTCAACCGATGTCCGAACTGCTGCAATATCAATTTTTCACCAACGCCATATGGGCCGTGCTCATCATCTCGGTGGCATCGGCCATGATCGGCACATACATAGTGGCACGGCGGCTTGTGGCCATCTCAGGCGGCGTGACACATGCATGCTTCGGCGGCCTCGGACTGGGTTATTTCCTTGGGATGAACCCACTTGTGATGGCCGGAATCTTTGCCGTTGCGTCATCGCTCGGGGTTCAGTGGATTTCGGAACGTCACCGCGTGCGCGAGGATTCGGCAATAGCTGTGGTATGGTCGATCGGTATGGCTGTCGGCGTGCTTTTCGTGTTCCTTACACCCGGTTATGTGCCGGAACTGAATGCATTCCTGTTCGGCAACATCCTTAATGTCTCCCCCTCCGACCTCTTGGCCTTCGGAATCTACACCGTGGTGCTTGCCGGTTTCTTCGCATGGAAATTCAGGGAAATAGTCATCTGCGCTTTCGACCGCGATTTCGCACAGGTGTCCGGCCTTCCTGTCACCCTCATAACCACAGTGATGACAATAATGGTGGCTCTGTGCATAGTGCTCACGATCCGCCTGGTAGGCATCATGCTGCTTATGTCGATGATTTCGTTGCCGCAGATGTCGGCTGAAGTGTTCTGCAACAGGTTCAAGACCATCATGCAGCTCTCCATGCTTTTCTCGGCCGCAGGCTGTCTGGGTGGACTTGCCTTGTCGGCCTATGTGGACGTGCCCTGCTCGGCGCTGATAGTGATTGTGCTGGCCGCCATCTACCTCATTTCGCTCATTTACAGATCCTGGCACACCCGCCGTACCCGCAACGCACAATGTCGCGCAAAACAGTCATAATCCTCCTGTTGGCAGCAGCAGCCGCCTGTGCAGGCTGGGGCGGTTACTGGGCATGGAACCGCTGGTTCTCCTCGCGCGCCAACCCTTCGCTCACCGAATATCCCGTGCGCGGCATCGACATATCCGCCCACAACGGAGCGATAGATTTCGATGCGCTCCCCCGGCGCCACGTGCAGTTCGCCTACATCAAGGCCACAGAAGGCGCCGACTTCATCGACCGCCGGTTCGATGCCAACGTGAAGGGGATGAAACGGATCGGTGTCCCTGCCGGTGCCTATCACTTTTTCCGGTTCGACTCCGATGGCGAACTGCAGGCCTGGAACTTCATTCATGCGCTTAAAAACCGCAATCTCGAACTTCCCCCGGCCATCGACCTTGAGGAATGGTCGAACCCCGACGGATTCTCCACCAACAACGTAATCCTTGGGCTGAAACGCATGCTCGCAGTTTTGGCGGAAGAGGGGATTACCCCGATAATCTACACCAACAAAGACGGCTACAACCGCTTCGTAAAGGGACACCTGAGCCAGTATCCGCTCTGGATATGCTCGTTCACCGATCCTCCTGTGCCGTCGCAGGAAACATGGCACATATGGCAGTTCTCACATCGAGGCACACTCGACGGAATCGAGGGATACGTCGACCTCAACACCATCTCGCCTGAGCTGGCCGCAACCTTCCCGCATGCGTCACGGCCTTAAAGATACCTACATGCCCCAACAGACGCACTTTGCAGTAGCCAATCCGCCACTTTGCTCGTATTGAAATATTTTTAATGGCATTTTGATTGTCAATTTGGCAATTATTTGTAATTTTGCAGCACAATCAAACGTTTCAGCAGCGCAGATGATGCGCGGCGCCCCTCTCCCGGACTGTTGACAACGGGCCTTAAAAGGCACAAAACATAAGGTACAATTCAAAACAGAACATGGACAAAAAAGAATTTATTGAGGATTTGCGGACACGGTTTCCCAACGAGCCTGAATATCTGCAGGCAGTGGAAGAGGTTGTAAACTCCATAGCCGACGTCTACAGCAGTTACCCCGACTTCGAACGCGTCAACCTGCTGGAACGCCTCTGCATCCCCGACCGAATCTACACATTCCGCGTGTCGTGGGTGGACGATGCAGGCCGCGTGCGCACCAACATGGGCTACCGCGTGCAGCACAACAATGCCATCGGCCCCTACAAGGGCGGCATCCGGTTCCACTCATCGGTCAATCTTTCCATTCTCAAGTTCCTGGCATTTGAACAGACCTTCAAGAACGCCCTTACCACACTCGCCATGGGTGGTGCAAAAGGCGGCTCGGACTTCTCTCCGCGCGGCAAGAGCGACATGGAGATCATGCGTTTCTGTCAGGCGTTTGTCAACGAGCTTTACCGCCACATCGGTCCGCTCACCGACGTTCCCGCAGGCGACATCGGCGTAGGTGGCCGCGAAGTGGGCTACATGTACGGATGGTACAAGAAAATGACCCGCGAATTCTCCGGCACCTTCACAGGCAAGGGGATGGATTTCGGCGGCTCGCTCATCCGCCCGGAAGCCACAGGCTACGGCAACGTGTACTTCCTGCTGAACATGCTCAAGACCCGCGGCATCGACATCGAAGGCAAACGCGTGGCCATCTCCGGCTCGGGCAATGTGGCGCTCTACACCGCCAAGAAACTCCTGTCGCTCGGAGCCAAAGTGTTGTCGCTCAGCGACAGCGACGGAGCAATCGTTGTGCCCGACGGACTCACACAGGCCCAGTTCGACGAGATTTTTGAACTCAAGACCCTCATGCGCGGCCGCATCTCGGAGTTTGCCGAAGAGCACCCCGACATCTGCAAATATTACCCCCGCGAACGCCCGTGGAAACATGTGGAGCATGTGGACATAGCCATGCCGAGCGCAACCCAGAACGAACTCGATGCCGACGATGCCCGCGCACTGCTCGACGCCGGCTGCTTCGCCGTCAGCGAAGGTGCAAACATGCCCACCACACCTGCCGCCATAGCCAAATTCCAGAAGGCGCGCATCCTCTATGCCCCCGGTAAGGCCGCAAACGCCGGCGGAGTGTCTGTCTCCGGCCTTGAAATGGCTCAGAACGCACAGATGGACCACTGGACCACAGACGAGGTTGACCGCCGCCTGCAGCAGATCATGGCCGACATCCACGCCCAATGTGTGGAGCACGGCACCGAACCCGACGGCTATGTTAACTACGTCCGCGGAGCCAACACCTCCGGTTTCCTCAAGGTGGCCCGCGCCATGATGGCCCAGGGAGTGATGTAAACCGCTTTCATGTTGTAGTTAATCATATTAGTTCAATCATTGTTTCATAAGCCCCGACGGCGCCGTGCCAGGATTGTCCCGACACGACGCCGTCAATATTATGGGGCGATAGTACGAGTGCTCTGCCAAATCTCCCGATGCAGAGGCATCAGTTGATGCCCAGAAGCTCCACCTCGAAAATCAGAGTGGAACCGCCGGGAATGCCCGGTTGCGAACGGCGCCCATAGGCAGCTTCGGCAGGGATATAAAGCTCCCATTTATCGCCGATATGCATCTGCTGGAGGGCAATCATCCAGCCCTCGATCAATCCGCGGAGCGGAAAGGCCGGAGCCACCCCACCCCGGCTGCTGTCGAACGTGCGGCCGTTGATGGTCTTGCCAGTGTAATGCACAGTCACCACATTCCTCAGTGTCGGTGTGGGCGATTTCTGATTGCCCGGTCTGAGCACCTTGTAGTAAATCCCTTTGGCCAATGCGTTGACACCCGGCTCCTGCGCTTTTGCCTGAAGCCATTGGCGGTTTGCGGCCACATAATCCGGTTTTGCCATATTTACCTGTGTTATATTAGTAACGGTTACAAAATGTTTATCTCAGTTCCTTGATGTTTTGCGCCTGCGATGCCGGCGTAACGCCAGCAGACCGACAATCACAGCCACCGGTGCAAGCACTACAGCCACGTAGGCATAGACTACCGGAACATTATAGTCCATGTCGAGATAGTTGCCGTTAAGATGATAGGCATTGATGCCCCGGAGCATCACTCGCTGGCGCCCAAGCGGATCGAACTGCATTCCACTCACTGTGTCAAGCACCATTGTGGGACGTGTCACAGTGTCGTAGGGGAGCCATTGCAGCGAATCGAGGCCGGGATTGCCGTTCTTGGCGAAATTTACCCACATCTGCTGCACCTGACGCGACAAAGGCACGTAGATGTTGTCGCCGGTGTACATGGTCTGGTCAAGATTTCCGAACACATAGGCCAGCTCGACAGCATGACATGCCTCCATATATGGCAATGCCGACTGGCGTGTCCAGTAGTACACATACGTGGTTGCGCCATTGGCCACACGGCTGTCGGCCATGGCAAGCGCCGGCAGACGGAACATCGCCTCGGTATAAAATTCCGATATAGCCCATGTGCGTCCCAGCGGATAATTGTCGACAAAACGCTCCACACTGTCGCGAACGGCCTTGTCGACGGGTTTCATGTTGCTTTCAAACAGAACCGGAATCTTCAGGCGAAACATGTTGATTCCACCCACTTTGTCAATCCAGAAACGGCTCTCCTGCGCATTGGTGCCCATCAGCATGGCCACGCCGCTGCTTCCGCCGGTGCGGTATGCCTCATAGAGATTCTCTGGAATCACCACACCGTCGCGCTCGGGAAAATTATTATAACGGTTGATGCCCTCGTTAGCCTCGCGCAAAGCCTGAGGCGACAGTGCCGCAAGCTGGCTCATATCTGTGGCGCCGGTGGCTTTCAGCAGTCGCTGTGCAAGCGGCAGGCACTCCCTGCGGCTATAGGTAAGCGCTATGGAACCGCTTTCCATGATGGCACGATGGAACAGTCCTTTCGACTGTGGAATCAGCGGCAGCAGCGACACGCTGCCCGCGCCGGCCGATTCGCCGAACACCGTAACGTTGTCGGGATTTCCGCCGAAAGCCGCTATGTTGCGCCGCACCCACTGGAGCGCCACAATCTGGTCGAGCAGCCCGAGATTGCCACTCGCTGCATACGCCTCTCCCCCATCAACTTCCGAAAAATCGATGAACCCGTAGATGCCGAGACGGTAATTGATGGTCACGAGCACCATTTCCGGATGATTGCGCACAAAATCCGTGCAATCGAACATCGGCTCGGCGCTGCTGCCCCAGCCGTATGAACCGCCGTGTATGTAGACCATCACAGGCTTGGCAATCGCAGTATCGGCCGGATTGACCCACACATTCAGGCTCAGACAGTCCTCCCCCTGCGTCAACCGCGGATCGGCACCAGTCTGGACTGCTATCTTTCCGAAATTATAAGCCTCGAACACGCTGTCGCAATCCCCGGCCACACTCACAGGCTTCCACCGCAGGGCACCGACGGGCTGCTGTGCATACGGAATCCCCTTGAACGACAGAATGCCGTCGGCCTCGCGCCCGACAAAAATCCCGTTCGAACATTTCACGGCATGAACAGTGTCATAGCTTCCCGAAATGGCTTGATTGAGTGGAAAAGGCTCCGGCTGCGCGGCTTGCCGCGTATCCTTGCGGCATCCGGCACATCCACACGCGATGGCCGCAACCACTGTGACGCAGCCGAGCAGCCTGTTTAATCTATGCTCCATAATTATTTTCCGTTAAGTAATTATCCGTAGTCAGCGCAATTGGTCATACTTCAATGTTCCACTTTTGGTTATGCATTCTGGTTTGTCATCCAATTGCAGGGACATCGCTTTGCGATGTGTGACAAACCACAATACAACCAATGTTATGACCTCTGCCAAAACGAGAACGACGCAACCGCAAATTTAGTCATTTCCCTTATTATAAACTCCCGCTAACATCGCTTAGTTTGCCCCATCCTGTCACAATTGTAACGTAGGGGATAAAACAGATAAATTGTTGACACAAAAATTTGACAAAGGCGTTACCATCTTTGTCAGCATAGACCAAATTCATAATTTTGATTCGTTGAGTAAACCTGATATAGGCTCCACAATGGTCAAACACGATTTTGGCCTATTGAGCCAACGGTAACATTAACAAAATTAAGCATACATTGCAACTTTAACGAGCATCGGTCGGAACAACAACTGCTCACTCCGCCATCAGCTCAATTACAGATACATACCACATAACCTCAGGCTCTATTTTAAGTAAAAAAACAGCAGGTTGCACCTGCGCGATATGACTACTATCGATTCCATATTAACCCGTCGCATCGAAGGCCGCATACTGGTCGTCGACCCTGATTTACGCATATTCGAAATGATTCAGTCGCATTTCGGACACGACGGTTTTTTAGTGGACTCCTGCCAGAGCACCGACCAGTTCTATTCAGTTGACATAACCGGGTACAACCTGATAATCATTGACCTGAACATCGATGACAATTCGGGCATGGACATTGTGGAGCAGATAAAGCAGCGCCGCGAAACGACGAGAATAGGTGTCATTGCCTGTGCAGTCAACATGTCGCCGGCGGCCATCATAAACGCACTTAACTCCGGAGCCGACGACTACCTCATCAAACCATTCTCCGTTCGTGAGCTTATGGCACGCGTGCGCGCAGTCCTGCGCCGTCAGATCTGAACCGGCGAAGAATATTTTACCACCACATTTTCACAGTTTAGGCCAATTTTTGCTAATTTTGCAAAGTAAGTGTGCCACCGCATGTTGCGGTGCAGCCATAGCTGTGATTATGAAACTAACGGACCGCATTAAAAACATACCTGCGAATTTCGCCTCCGCCATCCGGCGTCCGCAGTGCTGGGGCTTCCTTGTGTCGCTTGCCGTAATTGCACTGTTCTCCATAGCATTCTTCTATCCCGACGCGTCGCTGGGCAACCAGTTGCGCCAGCACGACATGCAGCAGGGAGCAGCAATCGGCTATGAAGCAACACACTACGCAGAGGAGCACGGCACCGACACTCCCCGCTGGACCAACTCCCTGTTCGGCGGTATGCCCACCTTCCAGATCTCACCATCCTACCCCTCCGACTCGCTGTTCTCCTGGATAAATACCGTTTACGGAGCCGGATTGCCCTCGCCGTCCAATCTGCTTTTCATGATGATGACCGGATTCCTCATTCTCATGGCAGCCATGAAAGTACGGTGGTACTATGGGCTTATAGGAGCCGTGGCATGGGGATTCTCCTCTTATTTCATCATCATAATCGGTGCCGGCCACATATGGAAATTCGTAACCCTGGCATACATCCCGCCCACAATCGCCGGCATAATCCTGGCTTACCGAGGGCGCTGGCTCATCGGCTCGGCTCTTGCCGCGCTCTTCGCCATGATGCAGATAATGAACAACCACGTGCAGATGTCCTACTACTTCCTGTTCGTGATTGTGGCCCTTTCCGTGGCCTATCTCGTTCAGGCCATGCGCACCAGGACAGTACCGCAATGGCTCAAGGCTACCGGAGCCCTCGCCATAGCCGGAGCCCTCGCCGTCACAGCCAATCTGCCGAACCTCTACCACACCTACATATACTCCGCGGAGACAATGCGCGGAAACCATTCGGAACTCACGCAGCCCGGAACCGCCGCATCTGCAGCCAAGACCTCCGGACTCGACCGCGACTACATCACCCAGTACAGCTACGGCAAAGCCGAATCGCTCACGCTCCTGATACCCAACATCAAGGGCGGCGCATCAGCACGCCCTGTGAACGGCAACCTGCAGGCCACATCGGTGATGGAGCTTGACGGCGCACGCGAAGCCGCTGCCGCCGCAGGCCTCAATGAAGGCGAATATCAATATCTCGTCAACTATGTCGGCCAATATTTCGGTGAACCGGAGAGCACAAACGGCCCCGTCTATGTAGGAGCCATCATCTTCACCCTGTTCCTGCTTGGATGCATCATCGTGAAAGGACCGGTGAAATGGGCGCTACTGGCTGCCACCGTGCTTTCGCTGCTACTGGCCCTCGGACGCAACCTCCAGTGGTTCACCGACCTGTTCATCGACTATGTGCCGATGTACGCCAAATTCCGCACCGTAGAGAGCATCCTTGTGGTGGCCGAATTCACCATTCCTCTGCTGGCCATCCTTGCCCTGCAGCAGCTCCTCCGCAATCCCGGCGAGGCCACACGCTACCGCCGCGCCATCTACACCTCGTTCGGTCTGACCGCCCTGCTCTGCCTTGCTGGCTATCTTTTCCCGGCCATCTACGGGCCGGCAATCAGCCAGGGCGACATGCAGCTCAGCGACATGCTCGGCTATCAGCTTCAGCAGGCAGGCTATCCGCAGGAAGCCGTAAGCATGTTCAGCATCTCCAATCCGGTCATCGCCGGTGTCGTGGAGCAACTTCGGTTCTCCATGGTCAAGGCCGATTCGCTCCGCTCGCTGATTTTCATACTGCTTGCATTCGGTGCCGTGATGCTCTGCACTACACGCAGACTGAAACCCTGGGCGGCAGTGACAATTATCGGCGTGCTCATCGCCGTCGACCTCTACACCGTCGACAAACGTTACCTCAACCACGACAGTTTCTGCCCGCCTGAACTGTCGGCCGCCGACCCCTTCCCCCTCTCAGCCACCGACAAAGCCATCCTTGCCGACACCGCCATGAACTACCGAGTGATGGACATCCCGCAGTTCTATCAGGCTGCCCCGTCGCGCCACCACAAGGCCGTGGGCGGCTACCACGCAGCCAAGTTAACCCGCTATCAGGACCTCATAGACCGCCATCTGTCGCATTTCACCTCGGGCAACCCCACGGAAGCCGATTTCAGGGTGCTCGACATGCTCAACGCGCGTTACATCGTCGGCCCCGACGGCAAGCCCACTCTCAACGACCGCGCCTTAGGCAACGCATGGTTTGTTGACAGCATTTCATACGTTGACACACCTGACCAGGAGATGGCAGCCCTGTCGACAATCGATCCGGCCACCGAGGCTGTGGCTGACAAGCGCTTCGAGAATGTGCTCGGGAAATCCGACACCGCAACTCCAGGCGACACCATCTACGAAACCACCTATGCCCCCGACCGTCTCACCTACAAGGCACACTCGGCCAACGGCGGAGTGGCAGTGTTCTCCGAAGTGTTCTTCCCATGGGGATGGGAAGCGAAAATCGACGGACAACCTGCAGAAATAGGCCGCGTAAACTACATTCTGCGCGCCATAGCCATCCCTGCCGGCGAGCACTCGGTAGAGATGACATTCCGCCCCGCCTCCGTAACCCGCACCGTGTCGGCGGCACGCGTAGCCGTAATAATAATTTATCTCCTGCTGGTTTTGGCAGCAGTGCAGTCGCTAACGTCACTCCGAGGGAAACATGAACTGGATTAAACATCTGCTGACCTATCCCGCGCGATTGCGCCGGAGCCACGGCTTCGGGGTACACTCACCGTTTGCCTACCACTTCATAACAAGAGTGCTGCGCGAACGTGAGGCTGCCTATTACGCCTATCCTGAAATCGCGGCATACTGCCCCAAGGCACGGCGTGCCGGGTTCAATGAAATCTTTGCCGGCCGCGACATGGCCATACCGGAGGCGCAGATGCTGTTCAGAATCTTATGCTTTTTCAATCCTCACGAGATTGTGGAAGTGGGCAACGGCCATGAAACCACCGGAATCATATATCTGCGCGCTGTCCCGCGTGCGAAGGCATATCTTTTCCAGACCAGCCGCACAGAAGCCTCCCTGTCCGGAAAGGATCCGCTGATTATCATGGTCAACCAGGTGACCGAGGAGGAGTATGATGAGGTGAAAGAGTTCATTGACCGCATGCTCCAGAGCCGGGAGACGGTGGTGTTCATGCGGCACATGCATTCGCTCGACACCATACGCATGCTATGGCAGCACATCATCACCACATCAACCCACGGCATGGGGTTCTTCGACTCTTACACCGGCATTTTCGTGTCGCGCAGCGGGCTGCCTTCGCAGACCTTTGAAATCCTCATGTAACACCCCCCTCACCCATTCCGACACCACGGGCAAAATGCGTAAAATCGGTAACATCAAGTCGCTGCTGCGCGAATTCCGAGGCTATCTCACACTGGAACGCGGCCTGTCGGCCCACACCGCCGATTCATACGAATTCGACCTGCAGAAACTGCTGCCGTTCCTTGAGCAGGAACATATCGGACTTGCCGAGGTGACCTACAGAAATCTCGAGACTTTTGCCGCAACGCTCTTCGACCTTGGGATTGCCGACGCCACCCGCAAGCGCATTCTTGCCGGGGTAAAATCATTTTTTCACTTCCTGAAAACAGAAGGATTCATCGAGGAGGACCCGTCGCTGCTGCTCGAGACACCCCGTCTCGGGCTGCATCTGCCCGAAGTGCTGTCGGTCGAAGAGATCGACGCCCTCATAAACGCCATCGACCCGACGGCGGCAGAGGCCACCCGCAACCGCGCCATAATAGAGACACTCTATGGATGCGGCATGCGTGTCAGCGAGCTTGTCAACCTGGAGTTCTCGCAGCTTATGCTCAATGAGGAGTTCATCATCGTGCACGGCAAAGGCAACAAGGAGCGTATGGTGCCTGTGTCTCCCGTGGCTGCCGCATGCATAGTGGATTATGCCGAAGGCGACCGCAACCTCGTGGACGCGAAAAAAGGGGAGGAAAACATAGTGTTTCTGAGCCGCCGCGGCACCCGACTCACACGTCAGATGATATTCACCCTCATAAAACGCCTCGCAGCGGCCGCCGACATACGCAAGAACATCTCGCCCCACACTCTCCGGCACTCATTCGCCACCCACCTGCTTGAAGGGGGCGCCAATCTCCGTGCCATACAACAGATGCTCGGGCATGAAAGCATTGCTACCACCGAAATCTATCTGAACATCGACAACACGCACCTGCGCAGCGAAATCCTCCTGCATCACCCCCGCAACATGAAATCGTAAAACCGGGGGAGTGTTGCAAAACAGCTAACTCCCTACATTTCGGATTATACAACAACCCCATTACAGCGCCACTTGCATAAATTAACATTTTTTTGTAACTTTGCGGCGTTCCATCTGGCGGAATGCCATCCGGTTACCGCCGCAGGCACGTTTCAACCATATTCAGGCAGCAGTGATGCCGCACAGCAATAGGGTTATCACAAAGGTAATAAGTACGGTAGATTATATTTTAAAGGTTTGAATTTATGAATTTTAGCGGAACTGTGGACTTCCGGCCCAAACTGTGGTCGGCCCTGCGCCACTACAACACTAAAAAACTGCAGGCCGACCTCGTGGCCGGCATCGTGGTGGGCATCGTGGCCCTCCCTCTGGCAATCGCATTCGGTATAGCATCGGGTGTAAGCCCCACAATCGGTCTGATCACAGCAATCATCGGCGGCTTTATGGTGTCGGCGTTCGGAGGCAACTCCGTGCAGATCGGCGGCCCTACTGGTGCATTTATCGTCATTGTCTACGGCATCATTGCCCGCTTCGGGCTTGAAGGTCTGGCGGTGGCCACTTTCATGGCCGGCCTCATACTGGTGCTGATGGGACTCTTCAAACTCGGCACGGTAATCAAATTCATCCCTTATCCCATTGTGGTGGGATTCACCGCCGGTATCGCGCTCACCATCCTTTCCACACAGGTGAACGACTTTCTCGGCATGGGCCTGCGCGACCTTCCCGGCGATTTCGTGACAAAATGGGGCGTCTATTTCAGCAACTTCGACCATATCCACATCCCCACGCTGCTTGTGGCACTTGCCTCGCTTGCCATCATCATCGTCACCCCGAAAATCTCCAAACGCCTCCCTGGAGCCCTGCTCGCTATCGTGGTGATCACAGCCGTGGTCTACGTGCTCAAAATTTATGACCCGGCACTGGGTATAACAACCATCGGCGACCGCTTCGGCGGGATGTCGACCGACCTTCCTGAAGTGCACGGCTTCACACTCACAATGGAGAACATCAATCTGCTCCTCCCCTCGGCCTTCACCATAGCCGTGCTCGGGGCCATTGAATCGCTCCTTTCGGCCACGGTGGCCGACGGTGTGACCGGATCGCACACATCAACCAACACCGAGCTCATCGGTCAGGGCATGGCCAACATAGTGGTGCCGTTCTTCGGCGGCATTCCCGTCACCGGAGCCATTGCGCGCACAATGACCAACATCACCAACGGCGGCCGCACACCCGTGGCCGGAGTGGTGCATGCCGTGGTGCTCCTGCTAATCTTCATTTTCCTCATGCCGCTCATCAACTACGTGCCCATGGCATGCCTTGCCGCCGTGCTGGTAATGGTTTCGTACAACATGAGCGGATGGCGCACCATCCGCGGCATGCTCAAGAATCCCAAGAGCGACATCTCGGTGATGACCGTGACATTCCTCCTCACGGTGATCTTCGACCTCACCATCGCTATCGAGATCGGCCTGCTGCTGGCCATCGTGCTCTTCCTGCGCCGCGTGATGGAGAACACTGAAATAAAGGTTTATTCCGAACAGCTCGACGTTGCAGAAGGCACCGACCTCGATGCCTCGCACCATGAGGTGCTCGACGTGAAACCGGGCGTGGAGGTCTACGAAATCGACGGTCCGTTCTTCTTCGGTGT
The DNA here is from genome assembly GCA_048222005.1 of Muribaculaceae bacterium. Taxonomy (GTDB): domain Bacteria; phylum Bacteroidota; class Bacteroidia; order Bacteroidales; family Muribaculaceae; genus UBA7173. The sequence goes on from DBFWRP010000108.1 coordinate 12,693, forward strand.
CGCCACCAAATTCGATGAAATGATGCGAAGCACCCTCGCTGCCAAACCGAAGGTGCGCATCGTGCGCATGCGTAAGGTGCCGTTCATCGACTCAACGGCCATCCACAATCTCGAGATTCTCATCACCTCGTCGCAGAAGGAGAATATCCATATAGTTCTCTCTGGCGTAAAAGAGAACGTACGCCAGACACTTATGCATGCCGGAATCGACCGTCTGATCGGCGCCGACCACATCTGCCCGCACATCTCCGTGGCTGTGAAGATGGCGAACGCCATAGTTGAAAAAGAAACCGGAAACGAAAAGACGGCCTGACGGCCGTGAGCGACTTTCAGGACGCTGACGCGGTGCGCCTGACTATCAACGCCACCACCGGCGTAAGCAGCACACCCACCGCCACTACAGCAAGCACCGTAATCCCCACGTCGGCCAACTGGAGCACCACAGGATAACTGTCGACACTCAGCAGGGCGGGATTCGTCCCGCCCAGCTTCACCCAGCCGAAACGGGTCTGACCCAACACAAGCAGCGCCCCGGCAATGATGCCGGCCATCCCTCCGCACACTACGATCAGCCATCCCTGCGTGCAGAACACATCCCGGATAAAGCTACCCTCGGCTCCCATAGCACGCAAAATGCCCATATTCGGCTGCTTGTCAAGCACAAGCATGGATAGTGTGGAGATAATGTTGGCCGATGCTATCAACAGGATGAACGCAAGCATCACGAAGGTTATCCATTTCTCGATGGCAATCATGCGGAACGCCTGCTCCTGCTGCCGGTAACGGTCCTTTACAACAAGCCCGTGATTGTCGGCAAACTGCGATAACGAGGCATCAAGCCGACGTGACGCAGTGTTCTGAGGCGTGTAGACTGCAATGCCGGTGGCTGCATCCTGATATGAAAGCAAACGGGCCGCCACATGATAAGGCAAGACTATCACATCGCGGTCGTACTCCTCCTGTTCGCACTGAAACACTCCCACCACCTCACACGGATTGCGCCTGAAGGCCGCCATAGGGTTGGCAGGATTGATGTTGCCCACGCGGCGAGGCTCATAAACAGTGAAACTGTCAAGCCCGGCGGAGGGACGCAAACCGAGCTGAATGGCCACCCCCACACTCAACAGGGCGGAATTATCGGACGTGAGAGCCGGCGAGCCGTCGACCAGAGTGCGTCCTATCCCCGACAGAGCCACACCGCGCCCTGTCATCCCCTTAATAATCACAGGCATCTGACCGGACTCCGCCACCACGAAAGCCTGCTCCGTTATCTGCGGTTCGGCTGCATCGATGCCATCGACAGAGGCAAGCTGCCGCGACAAGGCTCCGGCATCTGAGATAACCTTCCCCTCGGCCGGAACCAGCAGGTAGGGTGAATCGAATGCCGACAGCTTGCTTTGCGCCAGCTGCTCGAATCCGTTGAACACCGACAGCACAATCACCATGGCCGCCGCGGCTACAGCCACTGCGGCCAGCGATATGGCCGATATGATGTTGACGGCACCGAACTGTTTGCGCGACAAGAGGTAGCGCAAGGCTATGCGCAGCGAAAGCAATGTGACTTAAAGGTTATATTATTGGTATCTACGGCGTTGCGTAACTGCCAACTGTAGGGACGCACAGACAGTGCGCCCCAACTTATCGAAGGAAATTTGCAACATCCTTTGGATTTGGTTATTTGTCTTCCTTAAGCAGGTTGTCGATGTTCTCGATGTAGTCGAGCGAATCGTCGAGATGGAAAGTGAGTTCCGGAATTTTGCGGAGCTGATAGCGCACCTGCTGGCCCAGTTCATAACGGATGGTGCGGGCGCTGCGTTTGATGTTCTCAAGAATTTCCTGACCCTTCTCAGAGGGGAAAATCGAAAGATAGGCACGCGCCACACTCAGATCCGGGCTTACTCGCACGGCCGACACCGACACCAGTATGCCGTGGGTCTTTGCGGTCTGCCTGCGCAGAATCTCGCTGAGTTCTTTCTGTATGAGACGTGCTATCTTAGCCTGACGTGTTGATTCCATAATCGTTACTTGTTTTTATCGGTTGTATGTGAGTATAACAACCGTTCCGAACGCAAAGTTAACCAAATTGTTCCCATCAACCCTTAAAAGAGTTTAGCAATTTAGTTAAATTAATTAACAACCCTGTAAAATTCCGGCGATTCAATTAATTTTGAAACTAGTAAAGACAGCCTGCGGCCATGCGGCTGTCCCATGTTAAACATCTACAGACCTTAACTAAATATCGAACAGTGAATATACCGACTTATGTAAAAAACGCCGGACAGGGCATGCTTGCCGCAGTCATGGCAGTTATACCGACCCTATCTTCGGCCGCTGAACCGGTGGGCTACTACTCATCGTGCGAAGGGAAAAACGGCGAGGCACTTCTGACAGAACTGTATCACACCATTTCGGAACACGTCAACGTTGGCTACAACGGCCTGTGGGAGGTGTATACCGAATCGGACGTACGCCCTGACGGTACCCTGTGGGACATATATTCCACCAAGGCATGGCCCGTGAATTTCACGAAATGCGGCAACTATTCAGTTGTCGGCGACTGTGTGAACCGCGAGCACTCGCTCCCCAAAAGCTGGTGGGGAGGCAGTCAGGAGCCGCAGTATTCCGACGCCTACCACCTCTATCCCACAGACGGCCGTGTCAACGGCCAGCGCAGCAATTACCCCTACGGGGAATGCCGCAACGGCTCACAACTCCCGGCCAGCGGTAATGTGAAGCCATTAGGACGTCTCGGCACAAGCACATTCGGCGATTACACCGGTACCGTGTTCGAACCTGACGACGAATACAAGGGCGATCTGGCACGCTCGTACTTTTACATGGCCGCCTGCTACAACCAGATAATCTCCACTTTCACCGAGAAAGAGGGTGCGGTGATGTTCAACGGCACGGATTTCCCGGCATTCACCGACTATGGCCGCGACCTGCTGCTTAAATGGCACCGCCAGGATCCAGTGAGCCCCAAAGAGGAGGCCCGCAACGAGGCCATTACACGCTGGCAGAAAAACCGCAATCCGTTCATCGACCATCCCGAGATGGTGGAACACATATGGGGCGACAAATCCGCGGAAGCCTGGACACTGGCATCCGCCGGCATTCCGCACATCATTACGCCGGTGGACGGCAGCACAATTGAAGTGGGAACAACTGCCCTGAATGTTGCCCGAACCAAAAGGGTTGAGGTAAAGGGTGTATGCCTCACTGAGAATATCACGGTGAGCATTGCCGGTGAAGGATTCAGTGTCTCGGCCACAGCCCTCACAGCCGAGGCTGTAAACAACGGCACAGCCCTCACCATCGTTTATGAATCATCTACACCGGCTACAAGCACCGCCACCCTGACACTGAGCAACTCTCAGACAGAAACCGTGTGCCCTGTCAGCGCCGCTGCCATCGACGGCCTCCCCGCCGGTCCGGCAGTCAACGTAAGCTCCACCTCATTCGAGGCCACCTGGAGCTGCATCGACGAAGGTTCGGTTGACTACACACTGAATGTGATGCGCGATGGCGTGTCAATCGCAGGCTATCCTGTACAGGTGCCTGCAGAAGATGAATCGTTCTTGGTTGAGGACCTTGAATCCGGCACAACCTACACATATACAGTAGCCTCGGCTACACGTACATCTGCGCCCGTCACCGTAACAACCACCGAAGTGATTCCGTCCGTACAGATTCTTTTCGATGGTGAACTGCAGTTCGCCGCACCGAAGGGAACCGCCTCGGAAATTGCGGAACTGCTTGTCGATGCGGAAAACGTTCCCGGCAACATCACCATAACCGTCGCCGAACCCTTCAGTCTGTCGACCGACAAGGCCACATGGACCCAAAGTATCGTGCTCACCCCCGATGAGGAGCGTTTCTACATGCGCCTGTACGGCAATGAGCCGGGCGACTACACCACGGCACTCTCCGTAGCAGCTGACGGATATTTCAACGACGACATTGAGGTGTCAGGCACCATCACCGACACTGCAGGAGCGTTCTGCGAGACATTTGAGACTGCCACAAAAGGGTATGATGAAGCCGACTATCAAGGTTCCGCTGCCATGTGGCGCACGAACGGATATGTGGGAACTTCCGATCCCACCCATGGAGGCAAGCAATGTCTGCGCATGAACAACAAGGGTGCCGGATTACTCTACATGCTCGAGGACAAAGCAAACGGAATGGGCACACTCTCTTTCTGGGCCAAGCCCTGGGACAACGATGTCCTTACGGTGACCTTCAACGTGTCAGTTTCCGCCGATCAGGGCGCAACATGGGAAAACGCAGGATCAGTGACCGTCTCAGGTGAGAAAGGTGGCGAATACAAACTCTACACCCTCCCCATCAACCGCGAAGGCAACCTGCGTCTGCGCATCGACCAGCCGCAGAAAGCCCGCACTATGGTCGACGATATAACCATCACAGACCACACTGGTGCATCCGGCATCGAGGAGGCAAACGCCACTGAATACCACACCTGGGATGCCTATTGCCGCAACGGACAGCTTGTGATAGAGAATTCCGGCGAACGCAACGACAACTTCGCCAGCGTCTACAGCGTTGACGGCACAAGCCGGTATGCATCGCTGCTCCCCTCGGGCGAGACTTCGCTCACTCTCCCCGCAGGACTTTACATCGTTGTGGTCCGCGACTTTGCCCGCAGGGTTGTAGTAAAATAAGGGCACAAGCGAAACTACGGTGCTTTTGATTCTTGTAAATAGCCGTGGTATCAATCAAAATGTAGGGACATGCCTTTGGCATGTGAATCAGGCGTGTGATAATATTCATAAAATCAAAGCAGTTCCACATGCCGAAGGCATGTCCCTACAAGGTTGTGAAAACATCTGCAGATTGCCTTGCTCCGGTATTTCAGCAAGCCGAAATAAGCAAGGTTGCGATGAAATAAAAGGTTATTTGCGCAGCACGGGCCAGACAAATCCTTTCAGTTTCCTTACCAGTTCGGCCTCACGGCCACCGAGGTAAGAGTCGAGCAACGCATGAAACCGCGGGCTGTGGTTCATTTCGGTGAGATGCGCCAGTTCGTGATATATCACATAATCAGATAGCTCCAGCGGCAGGAACACCAGCACATGGCTCAGGGAGATTATCCCGTTGGACGAACATTGCCCGAGAATGCGGTGCCCGCGCGATATGCGCCATCCGCCGGGCTGACGCCCCACGCGGCTTGCCAATTCCTTTGCACGCGGTATCAGCAACTCAGGCGCCACCGAGGCTGCTATGCGGCACAGCACATCGCTGATGCCTGCCGTAGTGGAGGTGTCGCCAAAGTCCCTTTCTGTTCCCACACCCACTACAGAATGAGGCACAGAGGCGCGGCCAAGCACTCGGTCGGGCCGGATGCTCTGGGTGGTGACAGTAACCGAAAAACATGGAAATTCAAGCGTCTGGCCCTCGTGATATGCGAGTGTCGGGCGCTTTGCCATCAGTCTCGGCGCCATATCGTCGAGAATCTCCTCAAGCCGGTGCCGTGGCATGCCTGCAGGCACATTAACGCAGACAACGCCGTTCTTCCAACGGGCGGTGATGCTGCGCGAGGCCGCACGCACGGTGATTCTGACATTACCGAGCAGATGATGTTGCAGAATATGGATTGACATCTCCTATTACCTCCTCAGCGCACACCTCCCATGCCGAGCTTGTCGCGCAGCGTATCGGTGAAAGCATGTCCGGGCTGAACCACAAGATTCACATTGAACGGTGCTCGCGTCACCACAAGCTGTGTGTCGAGCGGAAGCGACTGCGACTTGCCGTCGACCGACAGACGGTAGCCGGTTCCGCGGGTATCAACAGAAATCCGTATTTCCGACCGGCTGCTGACCACCAGCGGCCGCATCGACAGCGAATGCGCAGCTATAGGCGAAATCACCCAGCCTTCGAGAGTCGGAGCGAGAATAGGGCCGCCCACCGAAAGATTATAGGCCGTGGAACCTGTGGGGGTGGCGATTATAAGCCCGTCGCCAAGATAATTGAGCGATGAAGTGCCGTCGATTGTTACGGCAAGATTTAGCATGGCGGCATTGTCGCCGCGTGTGATTGCAATCTCGTTGAGTGCATGGAGGGGATGGTGAGAAGCGTCGCCGGATAGCGTCACATCTATCAAGGCACGCTGCTCCACAGGGCATTTCCCTGCAAGCAGACAGTTGTATATCTCCTCCTCGTTGTCGAAGGTGAATGCCGACAGATAGCCCAGATGACCGGTGTTGATACCGGCCACAGGCGTTGACTCCTCGCCAATCCAGCGGGCGGTTTTCAGAAACGCTCCGTCTCCGCCGATGCTTATTGCGAGGTCGGCATGCGGGCGGGCAGTAAGCGGCATACGGTCAAGGCCAAAGCCGAAACGCGGACCGATATTGGCTTCCAGATAGTCGAGAAACACTTCGGCAATCTCAACGTCGTCGCCCCGCTTCACCAAAGTGTTCACAAGACGTTCAATCTGTCCGAAATGCCCCTCCTGATGCCGGTTACCATTGATAGCTACTCTCATATGCCGTTGTGTTTTGTTCGTTATGAATATCTTTCGCCGGGAAGATGCCCCGGCAGGCAAAAAACGCTACATCTCCAGATAGCGCAGCAGTTCGTTGATGCGGGCGCGTGCCTCGGTCTGCTCGCCCTCCGACAGGTCGCCGCGGCTGAAAATCGTCTCATAGCCGTAGCGCGCGAGTGAACGCTCGATCGAGGCGGCGTTGCGGGTGTTCACACGCAACATCACCACCGGACGCCCGGCGGCATCGCGCATGGAGGTCACTGAAAGTGCCAGCAGCTGCGCATCGCAGTCCTCCACAGCCCGGGCCATGGCCGAAGCGCTGTAGGCATCCGGCAGGCATGCCACCAGCAGCTCGCAGCTGTCGGAGCGGCGGGGGAGAAGTGCCTCGGCTTCTTCTGACGTCGGAAGTTCCGCCGCCATGTAGCGTTTCAGTGTTTCATTTACAGGTGCTGACATTCGATTTATGCATTTTCCGTCCGCTTACGTCGCGGTTTCGTGCTGTAAAAATTTTTTACGCAGTTTCTGAATTCTCTTGAATTTTCTGCTTAATTTTGTAGTCGGATTGTTACCGGGTGTAAGCCGGCCACATCATCCACAAAGTTATGTAATTTCGCCGATTCAGAAAACACATTAACGGCGGGATTAAAAAAATTTTTCATTGAGCTACAATGACCACCAACCTAAGTGTAAATATCAACAAGATTGCCACTTTGCGCAATGCCCGGGGGGAAAACAATCCCGATGTGGCGCGTGTGGCGGTTGACTGCGAACAGTTCGGAGCCGACGGCATCACCGTGCATCCGCGCCCTGACCAACGACATATACGCCGCGACGACGTCATCACACTCCGTCCGCTGGTAAAGACAGAATTCAACATTGAGGGCTATCCCTCACCGGAATTCATGGAACTTGTGCTGATGGTGAAACCCGAACAGGTGACACTTGTGCCCGACGCACCGGACGCACTTACATCGAACGCCGGATGGGACGTGGCTGCCAATATGGAATTCCTTACCGGCATTATCGACCGTCTGCGCGAGGCCGGTATCCGCAGTTCCATCTTCGTGGGAACCGACATAGAGAACATCCGTCAGGCCGCCAAGACCGGCGCCGACCGTGTGGAACTGTACACTAAGCCCTATGCCGACCAGTATCCCCACAACCCCGAAGCCGCCGTGCAGCCGTTTGTAGAGGCATCACGTGCCGCACGCAAAGTAGGCCTCGGAGTGAATGCCGGACATGACTTAAGTCTGGAGAACCTGCGCTATTTCAAAGAGAACGTGCCATATCTCAACGAGGTGTCGATAGGCCACGCCCTTATTTGCGATGCCCTCTATCTCGGCCTCCCCGAAACCATCGCCCGCTACAAAGCCTGCCTAAAATAACGGCCGACACGCCAACACATTCCAAACTCATACTGCAAACACCAACACCTTCATAACCAATGATTCTTCTCGACGCCGCCATCACCGGCACCCCTGCGGCTACTGCCGCCGTTAGCCAGCAAGTTGAACTCTCGCTCTGGGATCTCTGCCTGAAAGGAGGCCCGCTCATGATTGTGCTCGCCATCCTCTCGATTGTCAGCATCTACATTTTTGTGGAACGCGCCATCGTGGTGAACCGCGCGGCCCGCGAGGACGATTCATTCATGAAGCGCATCCGCGACTACATCCACGAAGGGGAGATTGAAAGTGCTTTCAATCTCTGCAAAAAGAACGGTTCGCCCTATTCGCGCCTGATTGCCAAAGGTATCAGCCGCATAGGCCGTCCGGTCAACGACATTCTCGCCGCCGTGGAGAACACGGGCAACATCGAGATTGCCAACCTGTCGAAAGGGCTCCCCTGGCTCGCCACCACTGCCGCCGGCGCCCCGATGCTCGGATTCCTCGGCACCGTGATCGGCATGGTGCAGGCATTCTATGCCATCGCCTCGGAGGGGAATTCGGCCAACATCGCCACATTCTCGTCGGGTATCTACACCGCCCTGGTCACCACCGTGGCCGGTCTGGTGGTAGGTGTAATCGCCCTGTTTGCCTACAACTATCTGGTGGCCCGCATCAACTCGGTGATGAACCTGCTCGAATCGAAGTCGATGGAATTCATGGACCTTCTCAACGAACCCGCCGCCTGACGCGCCGGCGCACCATCCCACATTCTATCACTCAACCACTCCACAGCCTGAATCATGCTGAAACGCCCCAATCAAATGATGGCAGCATTCTCGATGGCCTCAATGACCGACGTGATTTTCCTGCTGCTCATATTCTTCATGGTCACCTCCACCTTCGTGTTCCCCACCGGACTTGAGGTGTCGCTGCCTCAGAGCACCGAACAGAGCGCCGTGAAGCCCACCACACGCGTATATATCGACGCCGAACAGAATCTTTTCGCATCCACCGGCGAAGAACAGCCTCAGCCGCTGCAGACTGATGCCCTCGTGCCGTTCCTCAAACTGGCACAGCAGCAGGATTCCACCGGCTTCATTGCCCTCTATGCCGACGAGACGGTGCCCTACGGCCGCATTGTGGAGGTGCTTAATGCCGGAGCGAGCAACAACCTGAAAATGGTGCTCGCCACCAAACCCGTGGCCAAACCTGCAGCCGAACCTATTCCGGCCGCTGTGGCCGCAACCGACCTCTCCACCAACCCTTCCGCCCCCGACGTAAAGGCCATAAAATAACACGGTTGAACAAACCGAAAACACGAACGCCTGTCACCAATGCATAAATCCGACCGTATAATATCCCTCGCTGTCGCCCTGCTGTTTCATCTGGCGGTGCTGCTGATTTTTCTGCACACATTTCTGCGCTTCCCGCCCGACGATGCAACACCGTGGCCTCCGCAGCCCGAGGAATCCATCGTTCTCGACGAGGTGGAGGAGCTGTATGCTTCCGGTGAATTCGTAAGGACAGGCGACAACCTCGAAGAGCTCACCGCCCCCGACGAGCCGGAGCCATCGGACGTGAGCGACCCCGTGCCCACACAGGATGCCGCCGACCTTGAAAACATAGGCAAAGCCGCCACACCCAAACAGACCGTCACCAGCGAGCAGCCATCGCCGGCAAAGGTGGAGAAAAAACAGAAAGGCCCCACCAAGGAGGAACTGCAGCGCGAAAAAGAACGTCAGGAGGCCCGACGCCAGCAGCAGGCCAAAAAGAACGTGGCCGACGCCACCAAAAAGGCTTTCGGCGGAGGCAAAGGGAAAGGCACAAGCGGTTCGGCCGAAGGAAACTCCACCACCGGAGCCACCAGCGGCACACCCGGCAACGGACTCAAAGGGCGCACAATCGAGAACTGGACTTCGGTGCCCTCTACCAAACTCGGCGTCATAGCCATACGGGTCAAAGTGGATGCGCAGGGACATGTGCTGAGCGCCACCTACGATGCTGCCCGCAGCTCAGGACCGGTAGCTGCCGACGCGAAAATGCGCCAGAACTGCATAGCGCGTACAAAGCAGTGCCGCTTCTCGGTTCTTGAAGGCTCGCCCGACCAGTCAGGCACCGTCACCTGGGCATTCAAATAATCCGGCTGCGGCATCGCGTTTAAGCCCTTCGAGTTTCACCCTTTTCACCGGCGAATGCGCGAAAAGCGCCGAAAAACGCTCCTGCGTCATCTCCAGCACATCGGCGCGTGTAAGATTTTTCAATGCCGGACGCAGGCGGAATTCATCAATTTCAGTAGGAACAGGGGAGGAGTTGTGCACACACACCTCCTGACAGGTGTCGCACCCGTATAAGCGGCGTCCAAGGACGGCGCTGACCGGGCGTCCGTCGACCTCGCGCGGCATCCCGCCGCGATGCTCGATGGTAAGGTAGGAGAGACACCGGCGTGCATCAAACCCGCCGTCGGCCCTCAACGCACCCCCGGGACATGCAGCGACACACCGTCCGCACCCGTCGCACGACAATGTGCACGGCGCATCCGGCTCCAGCTCCGCGGAAGTAAGGATTTCAGCAAGAAAAAAGTAACTCCCCTTGCCCGGCACGATGAGCATGCGGTTGCGCCCTATGAAGCCAACACCGGCCTGCACGGCCCAGTAACGCTCAAGCACCGGCGCCGAGTCCACACACACGCGTGCAGTGTGTCCCGCATCACGCAGCAAAGCCGCTGCAGGCTCCAGACGCTTGCACAGCACCTCATGATAGTCGCTGCCATGGGCATACATGGCTATTCGTGCCGCCTGCGGATGCTGCGTCTCGCCATGGTAATATGAGAAGGCGCACACCATGACAGTGCGCGCACCTTCCGACATCACGGCCGGATTGCGTCGAAGTTCAGGATAATTTGACAGATAGTCCATCCCACCGCCATCCCCGCGGCCGAGCCAGCGTGTGTATTTCTCCCAATGCATATGGTTCACTTCGCCACAGCGGGCAAATCCCACAGCCTGCGCGCCGGCATCATTGGCCGCCTGAATGAGCTTTTGCCTGAGAGAATGCATCTGGAATGGACGGGAATGTAGGAACAGGCTTAAAAATGGCATTTTAAAGCGGTTCTGACGCTCACATGGGGAGCGGACAGAACTTGTATCCTCTGGCCAAAAGCCACTCGATAGCACGCGGCAAAACGGCCTTCATGTTCCGCTCTGCCTTGAGCGAATCGTGAAACACGATTATAGAGCCATTGCGCGCATAACGCTTCACATTGCCGAACACCTGCTCCGGACTGAGTTTTTTTGAATAATCGCGGGTGACAAGGTCATACATGATGATATTGTACCTGTCCTTGATAGCGCGCGACTGCTTCCACCGCAGCAATCCGTGAGGAGGCCGGAACAGCGCGCTTCCAATGAGATCGTTGGCCTCGGTTATGTCGTGCATATAGCGGTAGGACGACACTTTCATCCCCTGCAGATGATGCATGGTGTGGTTGCCATAACTATGGCCGCGGCGGCGCACCTCCTCATACAATTCAGGGTTGCGGGCCACATTGTCGCCTACCATGAAGAAGGTGGCCTTGATGCCGTAACGGTCGAGCGTGTCGAGCACCCAAGGGGTCACCTCGGGTACCGGACCGTCGTCGAACGTCAGAAACACTACCTTCTCCTTATGGTGCTTTATGCGCCACACGGCCTCGGGAAAGAGGAGGCGGTAGAAAAGAGGCGGTTGTTCAATCAGCATTTCAGACTAAATTACTTCGAAGGGAGGAAGAACTCGAGATCGGCTATATTCACGTTGTTGGCACGCAGTTTTTCCGACAGGACATCGGTGTCACCGCCGAAGTCAGTGTAGCTCTGCAGAAGAACATATAGATAAGTCGGCACATAACGGTCGGCTACTGAAAGACCGCTGTATCCGCTCGCTGGCAACGAACGCATCAGCTCCCTGAAATAGGGGAGATAGGCGCCGTAGCGGAGTATCTCTTCCTCCAGGATGGCCATACCCTTAGCTGTCAGGCTGGCATCGCCGGTTTCCTGCCCCAGACGCAGATATACATCGGCAATCTGGTAGCCGATCTGGATGCTGTAGGGCACCACGCTTGCCGGAAGTTTCTCCTGCACAAGGTCGAGCACCTCGGCCGCCTTGCGGTAGCGGTCGGCCGCGTAGACCATATCGGGTTCGGTGGTCACGCCAGTAATGGAGTCGGTCATGGGGCGTGCGGCGGAGTAACCCTCCACAAACAGGGCATACGCGAGGTCGGCAACCGCCGTGCGGTGGGTGGTGACCATGCGGCGCACCGTCTCGTCGAGATAGATGTCGCCGTCCTGTGCATGTTCGGCGATGCCGCCCCAGCGGAATTTCTCCATCACGTTGCGGTACATCTTGTCGGTAGCGGTCCATGTGGCATGCTCGCCGTCGGGATTATAGAGGGGTGATACCTGATAGGCCAGACCAGTGTTGCGCAGATAGGGCGAAAGGTTGAGGTAATACTCGTCGGGCACGGTCATTGCGAAATAGGCGGGACGGTTCCAGCCGTTTTTAGCCGAAGTGGCTATCATGTCGAGCGACAGTGCCTGGCTGAGTGTGGCTCCGGAAGATGCGTTTGCCGGGTCCTTGTAAAGTCCGAGCGTTATCGCCTCGGAAGCTGCAGGAGCCTCCTCGGGAGCAATCACTCCGGCCTTGACGGCCGCATCCACATTCGAGGGGATAAACATGTTGGGGTAACGCCACAGACGAGCGCCTTTCCACGATGCCTCGGGCGAATGATATAGATCGTCAAGTGCCGTCAGGGCGTTCACACGCTCCGACTTCATGTTGTCGGGGTCGAAATAGTTGTAGGTAAGACGGTCGAATGCATAATCGGCCGGCGAGGCGCTCATGCCGATAGCTGCAGCGCCGTCGGTGGCCACCTTCATCTGGTTGGCATACCAGTCGGTGGTGAGGTAGGAGAGGTTGACCACGCGCACATCGGTGCGGTAGCCTTCCACCTCCTGCGCATACCACAGGGGGAAGGTATCGTTGTCACCGTTGGTGAAGATTATGGCATTGGGGTCGAGGCTCGACAGATAGTTCATGCCGAAGTCGCGGGTGGTGTAACGGCCCGAGCGGTCGTGGTCGTCCCACGTCTGGCTTACAACCTGAAGGGGAACCGCAATTCCCACCGCACATGCTGCAATTGCCACATAAAGGGCTTTGCGGCTGTCGGTATAGACGGGGCAACCCTCATCGTCGGCCTTGGAATTCTTGAGCAGATAGTTGATCAGCGCCGACAGACCTGCCACACCCATGCCGACCCAGATGGCAAAGGCATAGAACGAACCGGCGAAAGCATAGTCGCGCTCACGCGGCTGCAGCGGCGGCTGATTCAGATAGAGCACGATGGCTATACCTGTCATGAAAAAGAAGAAGAAAATCACCCAGAACTGCTCTATGCCACGCTTTGAGCAGAAAGCCTGCCAGGTGAGGCCGATGATGCCCATGAGCAGGGGGAGCATGAAGAACACGTTGTGGCCCTTGTTGTTCTTGCCATAATCGGCGGGAAGGAGGCTCTGGTCGCCCAGACGGGGATTGTCGATGAAGGGGATACCTGAAATCCAGTTGCCGCGGTTGGCCTCTCCGTTACCGGCGAAATCGTTCTGACGTCCGGCGAAATTCCACATGAAATAACGCCAGTACATATAGTTGAGCTGGTAATTGAAGAAGTAGCGGAGGTTCTGAACCATTGACGGGCGCGGAAGCTGTGCGCTCTGCACGGTGTTTCCATCCTGGTCAACCAGTATCGGGGCTTCCTCAAGCGGCAGATCGGACTCGGCAAGGTTGGTCCACTCCATATACGCCACCGGATGTCCGGGGGCAGTGCTGTACATGCGCGGGAAGAGCATGTTGGGGGTCATGATGTAGCGCTTGTCGCTCAGATAGCTCTCATAGCGGTCAGGATCGGCGGGAGAAGCCTTCACAGCCTTCTCATAGAGAGTGGTGGCGGGGCGACGCTTGAAATTGTAGTTGCCAGCGCCGTCAACCTCATACAGCACTGTGGATTTGAACGACGGGCCGTAGAACAGCGGGGTCTCGCCATACTGCTCGCGGTTAAGATAGGAGCTGAGGGCGAACACATTGTCGGGGGCGTTCTGATTCATGGGAGGGTTGGCGCTCGAACGGATGAGCAGCAGCGCATAGCTTGAATATCCCACGAAAATCACGAGCACACTCAGCGACACCAGAGTGAGGATGCGCACCGGGAGCTTCTTGGCGAGCCAGAGATAAAGCGCCAGAGCCACCATGATGATGACCGGAATCCACAAGGAGCTGCCGATGAACGGAATGCCGGAGAGCAGAATGGCACACAGGAACGACAGGCGGATTTCGCCTGCACTGCGCTGACGGTAGAGCGCGCTGACACTCCAGATGGCAACGGCGACAAACAGGGCGGCGTAGACCACAACGCCCACATTATAGCCGCAGCCGAGGGTGTTGACAAAGAACAGTTCGAAATACTGGCTTACCTCGATGAATCCGGGCACCAGGCCATAGAGAATAAGTCCCACTACCACAGCCGAGATGGCGAGAGCCAGGAGCGAGCCTTTGGCGGTGGTGTTCCTGAACTTGCGGTAATATATCACAAGCACGATGGCCGGGATACAGAGTAGGTTGAGCAGATGGACGGCGATTGACACACCGATGATGTAGGCTATCAGGATGAGATAGCGGTCGGCATGGGGCTGGTCGGCACGGTTCTCCCATTTTAGGATGAGCCAGAACACGAGCGCCGTGCAGAACGACGAGAACGCATAGACCTCGCCCTCGACGGCCGAGAACCAGAACGTGTCGCTCCAGGCATACATCAGAGCACCGCACAGACCTGAGCCGAACACAACAAGCATCTGCACCAGAGAGACTCCGGTGGCCTCATCGCGGACGATAAGCCGCTTGACAAGATGTGTGATGGTCCAGAAAAGCAGCAGGATAGTGCCGGCGGAAAGCAGTCCGCTCATGGTGTTGACCATAAGTGCGGCCTTGGAATAGTCCCCGAACGCGAAGTTCACAAAGAAACGCGCGGCAAGCATGAAGATGGGGTTGCCCGGCGGGTGTCCCACTTCAAGCTTTGTGCCCTGCGCGATAAATTCCGGACAGTCCCAGAAACTCGCTGTAGGCTCAAGTGTGCACAGATATGTCACGGCGGCTATGACGAAACACAGCCAGCCGAGAGTGTTGTTGACGAGCCGGTAGCGGCTCATCGGATGTAGTCCTGTAAGGTTCATCTGCCAAAAGCATGCCACACGTGTGAAAGTTTCATTGCATGCAGGCCGACGTGTGGCTTTTCCGGGAGCATGCCGGAGAGGGGGGAGGAGAGAGGTGGGGGAGTGCGCGGGCAGGCCGCCGTCAGATAGCGGAGATGCGCGCTATGTACTTGCCGATGATGTCGAATTCGATGTTGACTGCCGAGCCTACCTTTATGTCACCGAAATTGGTGTGTTCGAAGGTGTAGGGGATGATGGCCACACGGAACGAATCAGGGGTGGAATCGCACACGGTGAGGCTGACGCCGTTGACACACACGGAACCTTTCTCCACGGTGACATATCCCTGACGCGCCATTTCGGGGGCTACGTCATAGCGGAATTTGAAATAACGGCTGCCGTCCACCTCCTCGATGTCGGTGCACAGGGCAGTGCAGTCCACATGGCCCTGCACGATGTGGCCGTCAAGACGGCCGTTCATCACCATGCAGCGCTCCACGTTCACGCGGTCGCCGGGCTGGAGCAGCCCGAGGTTGCTGCGGCGGAGAGTCTCCTCGATGGCTGTGACGGTGTAGGTGTCGCCGGCAATGGCCACGACAGTAAGGCAGACGCCGTTATGAGCCACAGACTGGTCGATTTTCAGCTCGTCGGCAAACGGGCATCTGAGCGTGAGATGCAGGTTGCCCCCATCCTTGACTGCCGACACGACGGTGGCGGCAGTCTCAACGATTCCGGAAAACATGAGGTAACAGGGTGTTGGGGATTATTCGGCCATGTTGTGGAACACGTTCTGCACGTCCTCGTCCTCCTCAAGTTTTTCAAGGAGTTTGTCGAGGGTTTCGCGCTGCTCGTCGGTAACCTCCTTCACGTCGTTGGGGATGCGGACGAATTCAGTCGACAGGATTTCAAATCCGTTGCCTTCGAGGTACTGCTGGATGTTCGAATATTCCTCGAACGGACCGTAGAGCACGATTGCATCCTCGTCGGCCTCAAGTTCATCCACGCCGTAGTCGATGAGTTCAAGTTCGAGATCCTCGAGGCTCATGTCAGGTTTGGGCTGGATTTTCAGCATCACCTTGTGGTCGAAAAGGAATGTGAGGGAACCCTGTGTGCCCAGGGAGCCGCCGTGCTTAGTGAAATAGGAGCGCACGTTGGCCACGGTGCGGGTGTTGTTGTCGGTAGCGGCCTCGACGAAGATGGCGATGCCGAAGGGGCCGTATCCCTCGTAGGTGATCTCCTTGTAGTCCTTGGCATCCTTGTCGGTGGCTTTCTTGATGGCGCGTTCCACAGTGTCCTTGGGCATGTTCTCAGCCTTGGCATTCTGCATCAGAGCACGCAGACGGGGGTTGGTGGAGGGATCGGGGCCGCCGGCCTTCACGGCGATGGTGATTTCCTTACCGATGCGTGTGAATGTGCGGCTCATGTTGCCCCAGCGTTTCAGTTTTCTGGCTTTGCGATATTCAAATGCGCGTCCCATATTGAGTGTACTTTTTTATTTTGTTTTGTAATGTTTGGTTCTGATTATTCGGAGAGGGGTGGGAGGGGAGTGGCGTGTCAACGCAGTTCGGCGCCGAGTTTCTTGCGGAGGCTGGTGACGATGCGCTCCATAGCGGAGTCTATCTGTCTGTCCTGAAGGGTCTTTTCATCGTCCTGCAGTGTGATGGAGATGGCGTAGGACTTCTTGCCGGCAGGGAGGTTCTTCCCTTCGTAGACGTCGAAGAGCTCCACGCCGCGCAGCAGCTTGCGTTCGCTTTCGCGGACGGTGGCCTCCACCTGCGCCATTGTCACTGCGTTGTCGAGCAGCAGGGCAAGATCGCGCTTCACCGGAAGTGTTTTTGACAGCGGGGTGAATTCCACTTTTTTCTTCACTGCGAGGTTCACGAGAGCACCCCAGTCGAGTTCGGCGTAGACTACCGGCTGCTTTATGTCGGCCTTGGCAAGCTGGGCTTTGGCCACAAGGCCCATGGCGCCGAGCTGCTTGCCGGAACGGGTGGCGATGTCGAGGCTTGCCGAGAAGATATTGTCGGAGCCGTCGGCTTTGGTGACGGTGATTTCACGCTCTGCAATTCCGAGACGGGCGAATATGTTGGCCACATGCGCCTTGAGGTCGAAGAATGTGGCTTCCTCGGCCTGATGCACCCAGTTGGCCCGGCGTGAGTTGCCGGTGAGCCAGAGTGCCAGACGGCTGGCCTCGGAGAAGGGCGCCAGCGGAGCCTCGGCTGTGGACTGCGCCTGCGGATTGCAGGTGTAGACGTTTCCGAACTCGTAGAAAGCCAGATTCTCGTTGCGGCGGTTCACATTGTGCGCAATCGACTCCAGACCGCCGAACAGCAGGGTCTGACGCATCACGTTAAGGTCGTTGCTGAGCGGATTGAGCAGCTTCACGCAGTGGTCGGCCGGATAGGCTGTAAGGTCGGCGTAATATGCCTCGGCTGTAAGAGAGTTGTTGAGTATCTCGTTGAAACCGCGGCCTGTGAGCTGCTCGGAAATGAGGCGCTGCAGGTCGTCGGCCTCGTCGGTGAGGGTCTTGAGCTGGAGCGAGGAGTGCACGGTGGTGGAAATCTCCACATTGTTGTAGCCATAGATGCGGAGCACATCCTCCACAACATCGCAGGGGCGCTGCACATCCACACGGTAGGTGGGCACGAGCAGGTCAACCTCGTTGTCGCGGCGACCGTCGATGACTATTTCGAGCGATTTGAGGATGGCATCCACCTCGTTGCGGGGGATGTCCTTGCCCACGAGCGAGTTGAGATAATCATAGCTCAGTGTCACCTTGTAGGGAGCAACGGGGTTAGGATATATGTCGACAGGTTCTCCGCAGATTTTGCCTCCGGCAAGCTCCTTCACCATGAGGGCGGCAAGCTTGAGGGCATACATGGTGGCGTTGGGGTCGAGACCTCGCTCGTAGCGGAACGAGGCATCGGTGCTCAGGCCGTGACGGCGCGCCGTGCGGCGGATACGTGTGGGGTTGAAGTATGCGCTTTCAAGGAAAATGTCGGTGGTCTTTTCGGTGACGCCCGAATTCAGGCCGCCGAACACACCGGCGATGCAGAGCGGCTTCTGCGAATCGCAAATCATAACGTCGACCTCGCTCAGGGTGCGTTCCACACCGTCGAGAGTGGTAAATTTGGTGCCTTCGGGGCATGTGCGCACCACAATGCGGTTGTCGGCAATCGTGTTCAGGTCGAAGCAATGCAGGGGCTGACCGATGCCGTGGAGTATGTAGTTGGTGATGTCGACCACATTGTTGATTGAACGCACGCCGATGGTTTCAAGGCGGTTGCGCAGCCATTCGGGACTTTCGGCCACCTTGACGCCGCGGATGGTAAGGCCGCAGTAGCGCGGGGCGCCCTGAAGGTCGGCCACCTCCACCTCAACGGCACCGTCGGCAGTGTCGGGAGCGAACGAGTCGACCGACGGACGGTGAAGGTCGCGGTGCGAGAGATGACAGTCGAGATATGCGGCCAGGTCGCGTGCCACGCCGTAATGCGAAGCGGCATCGATGCGGTTGGGGGTGAGGTCCACCTCCATCACGTAGTCGCTTGAAAGATTGTAGTATTCGGCGGCGGGAGTGCCTGGAGCGGGAGCATTCTCCTCGGGGATGACGATGATGCCGTCGTGCGACTGGCCCACGCCTATCTCGTCCTCGGCGCAAATCATGCCGAGCGATTCAACACCTCTGATTTTGGAGCGCTTTATGGCGAACTCCTTGTCGCCGTCGTAAAGGATGGTTCCCACGGTGGCCACCACAACAGTCTGGCCTGCAGCCACGTTAGGTGCGCCGCACACAATCTGTGTGGGTTCGCCGTTGCCGAGGTCCACGGTGGTGATGTGCAGGTGATCGCTGTTGGGATGATCCTCGCATGTGAGCACCTTGCCGATAACGATTCCTTTCAATCCACCTTTGATTGATTCCACCTCTTCAAGTCCGTCGGTCTCCAGACCGATTGAGGTCAAGGCCTCCGTGACCTTTTCGGGCGCAAGGTCGAAATCGAGGTAATCCTTTAACCAATTGTAAGATATATTCATCGATGATGGTATGTTTTGTAGCTACACAAAAAACTTTGCAGTTTATGAACCGCAAAGTTACAAAAAAATCCCAAACATTGATTGTCAGCACTTAGCTTTGTACCATCCCAACTTTTGAATTTGAATTTTTTAATGCTGCATTTTGAGGTGTATTAAAGATATGTATAAATTTACTACCGACGAAAAAGATTGGCGGGTTGGCGGTTAGGGGAAAAATGGCTATATTTGCGGCATGTACAGGACATTTATCACATTGGCCATCGGTGCGATAGGGATGTTCGCGCCCGTGGCGGCAGACGCGCAATCACTTTTTGATGAAATCATTATCGACGGCGAAACCGTGAGCGTTGACACTGTGGCCCCGGCTAAAGAGAAGTCGGCCAGGGAGCTGCGTCGCGAATCGGCCGCTGCCGAACGTGCACGCCGCGCCCGCCGTGCGGCCATGAAAAGGGCCGGCATCGACAACCCTCTGTGGGAAATGACCGATGCCGAGGGGAATCTGCTGGAGCCTGAAAACTTCGGGCCGCAGACACTGAACCCCGACACCGCGGAGGTGATAGAGGCCCTGCTGCTGCCACAACAGGTGCGTTTCCCGATGATTTTCAGCAGATACGACACCGACATAGCCCGTCCGGACGGCTTTGCCGAGGCCGCGCAGCTGCTTGACGCTGACAAGATGAACTGGGCCGATATGGCGGTGATACGCGACAGGCGGCGGCAGATGCTCGAGCAGGATTTCATGATTGCCCGCCCCGACCTTGTGCCTTACAATCTGGACAATATGCCCCGTCCGCCGAAGGAGTTTGTGATGGAGGTGGATCCCACTCAGGCCAAAATCACCGTCAGCGAGTTCGTGCGCGACCAGAAAGAGATGGAGCACGTGGTGGAACCGCTGCATCTCAAGCCCATCCACTGGCTTAAGAATTTCGATGCCTCGCTGCAGTTCTCGCAGGCATATGTGTCGCCCAACTGGTATCAGGGTGGCAACTCCAACCTGAACGCCATCCTCAATGTGCTTTACGACGTGAAGCTCAATCCGGCGTTCCACCCCAATCTGATTTTCGAGACTTCGGTGCAGTACAAGCTCGGCATAAACAATGCGCCCGACGACACGGTGCACTCCTACAACATTTCGGAGGACCTGCTGCAGGTGAACTCGAAAATCGGTCTGAAAGCGGCAAAACGCTGGTACTATTCAATGAACGTGCAGTTCAAGACGCAGCTGCTCAACAATTACCGCACGAATTCAAACGACCTTGCCGCCGCTTTCCTCTCGCCGGGCGAACTCAACCTCGGTCTCGGTATGACCTACAACTATGAGAATCCGAAGAAGACCCGCGTGTTCACCGCCGCCATCTCGCCCTTGTCGTACAACCTGAAGATGTGCACCAACTCGCGCCTCGACCCGGCGGCCTTCGGGCTGGAGGAGGGCAAACGCACTCTGAGCCAATACGGTTCGAGCGCCGAGCTCACATTCAGATGGAAACTCGCCTTCAACATCGAATACTTCTCGCGCATGTTCATATTCACCAACTATGAATATGTTCAGGCCGACTGGGAAAACACCATAAACTTCAATATAAACCGGTTCCTGACCACCCGTATCTTCGCCCATCTGCGCTATCAGAGCGACGCTGAGCGGATGCCCGACACGAACTGGCACAAATGGCAGTTCAAGGAGATTCTGTCAATCGGTTTCTCCTACAGATTCTCGCGCAGCTGACACAGCGCGGACTGTCCCGGGCCGAACCGCCGCAACCACACACACCGACCGACATGCCACGAACCTGCCTGCGGATATGCATAATGCTCCTGCTCCTGTGCACACTTGATGCATATGGGGCTGACTGGCCTGACAAATCGTGGGTGATTCCTGAATTCACAGAGGCCAAAGTCAAAGACACTTTACAGGAATCGCCATCCACAGGCGCGGCCGGGATATGGCAAACCACCGACAACGGAGCTGTGGTGGCAGTGGTGGAGGGAAGTATTCCAGGCGCACAGCGCTCATTCGGACGCACCTATCTGCTTGTGCTGCTGAAGTCGCCGCGCGTGGGCCTGCGACCAGGAACGGTGATGGGATGGATGCAGCCCACGGCCAAGGCCGACAGCTATGAGGCCCAACTGTTCACCCGTTGCAACGGGCGCACTCTATCGGCGCCCAAACGGTTCACCATCACAATGTCCGATGCGAACCACATGTCGTTCATCCGCGTGCACACGGGTCTGCGGTTCATGCCATGGCGTCTGCTGCCCTACATGTTCCGCCGTGCCATCCGCGAACGCAATGACAGCCCCAAGGACCTGGACGGAATGGTGCGAGTGTGGCCCGACAATCCTTCGGCACCCATCGGAATACGTTATCTCTAACCCCATTTGACCATATGCACCTCCTGCCCCGCATATTTCTGCCTGTTGTCACCGCATTGCTGGCCGTGGCCATCCCTTTAGGCGCCACAGGCGGAGAAAAGCGGCAGAATTCCACACGTCATGGACTGAAAGCCATTCCCCGCCAGACAGCACAGGTATCAGCCGCATCACTTGACACCATCACAGGCGACGGGATTGCGGTGGATTTCTACGGGTACGAGAAAACGCTGCGGTCGACACGCGAAACCGTGTTCGTCACCAACCGCAGCTCACGCCCAACGGCCGCCCTGCGGTTCACAATCAACTATTACGACGCACAGGGGCGACTGCTGCATTCCAGAAAAGTGAGAGCCGCAGCCGAGATTCCTCCGGGCGAGACCCGACGGCTTGACTTCCCGTCGTGGGACAAGCAGTGCACGTTCTATTACTCAGGCTCACCGAGACCGCGCACATCGGCCATTCCTTACTCCATCAAGATAACCGGCGATACCATTCTCGTAGCACCCACGGAATAACGTTTTTTACGCAATGCATCCTATCGACCAGATACGTCAATTCACCACGCTGACTCCTGAGCTGGAAAAGAAACTGCGATTGATAATGCGCGACAAGACCTTTGCCAAGGGGGAGACCATCCATAGTTCGCAGATGCTCAGAACCGGCTCTTTCTACATCACCAAAGGAGCCGCGCGGGTGTTCTACACCCAAGGCGGACGGGAGCACACGGTGTCGTTCGCGTTCAGCGACCAATTCGTGCTCATTCCACACGGCGGATACTCCGCCAATTCCGACACCATGGCACTGCAATTCCTGATGCCGTCAACCGCCATCTTCCTGCCGCGCATGTCGATAAAGACAGAGCTTGAGGAATCGGGCGCGCTCATCGACCTTGAGGCACTGCTGTTTTTCAACACTGCATTGCTACAATACACCAGCTTTCTGGAGGAACGTGTCGATGTGCTGCAGACGCTGAGCGCACCCGAACGCTACGAATGGGCCATCCGCCGCTTCCCACGCCTGCCCGATTGCGCTACAGCCACACAGATCGCATCGTTCCTCGGCATCACGAAAGAGACCCTCTACCGCATCAAAAGCGGCATATACAAAGACCGGCACCCCACCGGCCAGCACAATCAGACAAACACAGAAAGCAAATAGACAATGACATACCAGACATCCTCTGCAAACACCATGCATAAAGCGAAAATCGGGCATGCCATCGAGGCATACCGCAAGCGCACCGGTTTCGACGGGTTCGTGCCGCGTGCGGCGCTCATCGATATGGACGGCACCCTGCTCGATTCGATGAAAGGGCACGCCGCATCGTGGCACAGGCTCATTTCCGGGCTCGGCATTGCATGCACGCCCGAAGAATTTTACCTCTATGAGGGGATGACGGGCACCGAAACCATCAACATGCTTTTCAAACGCGCGTTCGGCCGCGAGGCCACGATGCAGGAGCGTACCGAACTTTATGCCCGCAAGACAGGTTATTTCAATGAACTGCCGAAGGTGCCCATCGTAGCGGGAGCCGACAGGATGGTCAGCACGCTGATCAGCCACGGCATAGAGCGTGTGCTTGTCACCGGCTCCGGACAGCTGTCGAGCCTCGAGAGGCTGAAAACCGACTTTCCCGGAGGTTTCGCCGACAACATGCGCATCACCTCGCACAATGTGACCCATTGCAAGCCTCATCCCGAGCCTTACCTCAAGGCAATGGAGCTTGCCGGGGTAGAGCCGTGGCAGTCGATAGGGGTGGAAAACGCCCCGCTGGGAGTGGAATCGGCCTCACGGGCCGGCGCGTTTACCGTGGCGGTCACCACCGGCCCCATTCCGGCCGAACGGATGTGGGAGGCCGGGGCCGACATGGTGTGCCCATCGATGGAGGATTTCGCCGACCTGCTTCCGGAACTTCTGGCACACAACTCTTAAAGACTCAGACTGCAATGAACCTACAACCAACCACCGACGCCTCGGAAGGCCTGTTGTTCACCAATCACGTGGGCGAGGCTATTGACCGGTTCGTAGCCCACGCGGCACCGGCGTCGGTGTTCGTGCTTACCGATACGAATACCGCCACTTTCGTGCTTCCGACGCTGAAAAATATGTCGGATACCGTAGCCAACGCATCGCTGATAACGGTGGATGCCGGAGAGGCATTCAAAAGCCTTGACACCGTGAGCCGGATATGGAAAGAGCTCGGCGACGGAGGAGCCACGCGGCAGTCACTGCTGATCAACTTGGGCGGCGGCGTGATCACCGACATGGGGGGCTTTGCGGCAGCCACATTCAAACGCGGCATACGCTTCGTCAACGTGCCCACCACTCTGCTCGGGGCCGTGGACGCCTCGGTAGGGGGGAAGAACGGCATCAACTTCAACTCCCTTAAAAACGAAATAGGCACCATCAGGCCGGCCGACCTGGTAATTGTGTCGACCGCCTTTTTCCGCACGCTCACACCGCAGGAACTTCTGTCGGGTTATGCCGAAATGCTCAAGCACGGATTCATAACTTCGGCCGAAATGTCGCACCGCCTCATGCGCTACGACATAACGGCATACGAACCAGAGGCACTGCTCCAGCTGCTGCGCGAGAATGTGGCGGTGAAAAGCCGGATTGTGGCGCAGGACCTCAACGACAACGGGGTGCGCAGAGCCCTGAACTTCGGACATACCGAGGCACATGCCTTCGAAGCGCTTGCAATGCAGCGGCGGTCACCCCTGAACCATGGCTACGCCGTGGCTTTCGGCATGCTTGTGGCCATGGTGCTGTCGAGGATGAAACTTGACTTCCCTTCCGAAGCGCTTCACAGCTATGCAGCCTATGTGCAGGAACACTACGGGACGTTCGCATTCTCGTGCGCAGACTACGACGCACTGCTCGCATTCATGCATCACGACAAGAAAAACGCCACCACCGCAATCATAAACAGCACACTTCTTAACGAGTTCGGCCAACCGGTGATCAACTCATCCATAAGCGACGAGGATATGAAAGCGGCGTTCGACATTTACCGCGACCTTCTGCATCTCCCCTGATGTGCAGGGGGGCGTAGCCGCGCAATGCCGTACCACGGGTCCTAAAAAACCAGAATAGCTTGCCGGCCTTACACTCCACAAAATGGAATGTTGCGCCATACAAAAGAAAAATTTGGTGGGAAAAGGAAAAATGCGTACCTTTGCCGATGCTAAAAACGGAATGGCGATTAATCCGTGCTAATTCGCTTAGCGAACACAGCCAGCTCGGGGTGTAGCACAGTTGGCAGCGCGCCACGTTCGGGACGTGGAGGTCGGAAGTTCGAGTCTTCTCACCCCGACCCGTCAAAAGGGTCAGCCGCCTGTAACCACAAGGTTGCAGGCGGCATTGTTTATTCATTCCCTAAAACATTACATAGAACTAATTAGGACCTGGACTAATCGCACAAAAGCAGGAGTCAAACCGGAATTCCAGAGCATTTGCTGGCATCGTCACAAGTGCTTTCATGGAGAAATGTGGATTTCCATGCACTAATATTTCGGTTTAGTGCAAAAGCAGGCTATCCTCAACGGTGGCTTAATCGAAAAACTCATCGAATGTTGCAGAACTCCACGAGCAAGATGTCGCCCACATTGCATGCCCTCATCACATTCTGACGCTCTACCATAGCTTCCCATTTGGCCTTTGCATGCCTGATATGGTCCGCTGTAAGCTTGGCCTCTCAGCCCGCGCCCCTTAATGTGCGCCAGATTGTGGTCGGCCTGATTTCGTCGGGAGAAAGGCCGTAGCGGGCGGACAAAGATTCGTCGGAAGTGTTCCTGAACGTAGTGACAGGCAGATTGATTCCCTCCAGCTTGGCAGCCAGGTCACGGTCTACGCCGTATTGAATGTATGTGTCCTGAAATCTCATATTGTTACTACGCCACCTGCGCCAAAATGTTGATTTACTGCAAACTTACAGCAAAATCCGCTAAACTCCAAACCTTCACCACACATCACCCCATACAACACAAACGAATTCCCCATACAACCCAAACCGGCAACCTCTTACTATAAGAACCGACTGCCTCTTAGAATAAAAACCAATTTCCCTTACAATAAAAAAACTAAAAATTGCCGATTGACTTGCACAATATAAAAAAACTCCATACCTTTGTGTCACCAAAACGCGATGCCCAGGTGGCGGAATGGTAGACGCGCGCGTTTCAGGTGCGCGTGCTGAGAGGCGTGCAGGTTCGAGTCCTGTTCTGGGCACCCCAACCCACTGATATTAAAGTGAATATCAGTGGGTTGTTTAATTTTAAGGTGTACTAAAAGTGTACTTTAGGCTCAAGCCGAAAACACGGTGCATTTGTTAAAACAGAGGGAATCGAGAGTTAAAATTTCAGGCGTATAGCTTGACGAGTCGGAAGATGAAGAAATCTCGGTCGCGTACTCCGCGCATCTGCGAACGAAAGATTTTCACTT
>DBFWRP010000109.1:0-37804 GCA_048222005.1 Muribaculaceae bacterium
GCGTCATCGGCCTTTTCGTACAGTACCTCTCGAGTATCGTCGGTGCCGACACTCTCTGCGGCTCAATCGCAGGCACCCCCGTGCCCCTGAACTTCTTCATCTATCTGCTGGGCGCATTCATCTGCGGTTTCTGCGTGTGCATGCTCAACACAGTGGTGAACCCCATGCTCAACCTTCTTGGCGGCGGCGGCAACCGTGGCAACCAGCTCATCCAGACCGGCGGCTCGCTCAACTCGCTGTCGGGCACACTCACCCCATTCTTCGTAGGCGCACTGATCGGCCAGCTCACCCCCGCCACCTCCATGGGCGACGTGGCACCCCTCCTCTGGATTGCCATGGGCGTATTTGCAGCTGCATTTGTGATCATCTCGTTTGTGGCCATCCCCGAGCCCAACCTCAACAAGAGCGGCAAAAAAGTAAAATACAGCCACTCGCCCTGGAACTTCCGTCACCTCGTGTTCGGCGTAATCGGAATCTTCTTCTACGTGGGCATTGAAATCGGCATTCCCGGCACCCTCAACTTCTACCTCGCCGACCAGAGCGCCAACGGAGCTGGCGTACTCGGCGAAGCTTCGACAATCGCAGGTGCAATCGTGGCCATCTACTGGCTCCTGATGCTGATCGGCCGCTTCCTTTCATCGATAATTTCCGGCGCAGTGTCTACCCGCGCCCAGATCATAACCGTGTCGAGTGTAGCCATCCTGCTTGTAATCGGCGCAATCATCACGCCCAAAAGCTCAACCCTTCCTGTGCCTGAATTCATCTACTCGGGAGGCGCCACCGTTCCGGTAAGCGCATTCCTGCTGGTGGTATGCGGCCTGTGCACATCGGTGATGTGGGGCGGCATCTTCAACCTTGCAGTCGAAGGCCTCGGCAAATACACCGCACAGGCCTCAGGCATCTTCATGATGATGGTTGTCGGCGGCGGCATCATGCCCCTGCTTCAGAACTGGATTGCAGGCATCGCCGGCTACATGGCATCCTACTGGCTCATCGTGGCCATGCTCGCATGGATTCTGTTCTACGGCCTCATCGGCTCAAAGAACGTAAACACCGACATCCCTGTCGACGACGAAGTGATCGACAGCCTGTGATCAACGGTTACAGCTAAGCAAACCCTAACCAAAAACAAAAGGGGAAATGTGTCCACCGTAATGAGGCGGACACATTTTCCCGTTTACTCAACCTAAAAAACGTTTACCTACTCCAGTTATGAACACCGAGCTGACTAACAAGGCCGCCAACACCATCCGTGTGCTTGCAGCCTCTATGGTGGAAAAAGCCAAATCAGGGCACCCTGGTGGCGCCATGGGTGGCGCCGACTTCGTGAATGTGCTTTATTCCCGGTTTCTCATCACCGACCCTGACAACCCCACATGGTTCGCACGCGACCGCTTCTTCCTCGACCCCGGCCACATGTCGCCAATGCTTTATTCTGTGCTTGCCCTCACAGGCAAGTTCACCACTGCCGAACTCCAACAGTTCCGCCAGTGGGGCAGCGTAACCCCGGGACACCCCGAACTTGACCCCAAACGCGGCGTCGAGAACACATCCGGTCCCCTCGGACAAGGCCATACAATGGCCGTGGGATGCGCCATCGCAGAACGTTTCCTCCAGGCCCGCTTCGGTGATGTAGTTGCCCACAAGACCTACGCCTTCATCAGCGACGGCGGTGTTCAGGAAGAAATCTCGCAGGGTGCCGGCCGTATCGCCGGATTCCTCGGCCTGAGCAACCTCATAATGTTCTACGACAGCAACCGCGTGCAGCTCTCGACCAACGTCGACGCCGTTGACCGCGAGGATGTGGCTGCAAAATATGCAGCATGGGGATGGAATGTGCTGACTGTCGACGGCACCGACCCCGAAGCAATCGCCAAAGCCCTCACCGAGGCACAGAACGAAACAAAGCGCCCCACAATAATAATAGGCCATACTGTAATGGGTCGCGGCTGCGTCACAGCCGACGGCGCAAACTTCGAGGGAAAATGCTCCACACACGGCCAGCCCATCAGCAAGAGTGGTGCCGACTACGCCAACACAATGCGTAACCTCGGAGCCGATCCTGAAAACCCCTGGGTTATTCCCGCCGACGTGGAGAAGCTCTATGCCGACCGCAACGCAGAACTGCGCAAAATCGCAGCCGAACGTCACGCCGCTGAAAAAGCCTGGGCAGAAGCCAATCCGGCGCTCGCCGAGAAACTCCAGAACTTCCTCGACAACAAGCTTCCGGAAATCGATTATTCGGCCATCGCTCAGAAAGCCAACGACGCCACCCGCAACGCATCGGCCACAGTGCTTGCCGAGCTCGCCCGCAAAGTGGAGAACATGATTGTGGCCAGCGCCGACCTCGCCAACTCCGACAAGACTGACGGCTTCCTGAAACAGACCCACCAGTTCATGCCCGGCGACTTCACCGGAGCCTTCCTCCAGGCCGGCGTGTCAGAGCTCACCATGGCCTCGATCATGAACGGTATCGCACTCCACGGCGGTGTCATCGCTGCATGCGGCACATTCTTCGTATTCTCCGACTACATGAAACCGGCAGTGCGCATGGCCGCCCTGATGGAGCTCCCCGTAAAATACATCTGGACACACGACGCATTCCGTGTCGGTGAAGACGGCCCCACCCACGAACCCGTGGAACAGGAAGCCCAGATCCGCCTGATGGAAGAGCTGCGCAACTTTGCAGGCCGCCCGTCGATGCTCGTGCTCCGTCCGGCCGACGCCATAGAGACATCCGTGGCGTGGCAGCTGGCTATGGAGAACTTCAACACCCCCACCGCCCTCATCCTCTCGCGTCAGAACATCAAGGACCTCCCCGCCGCCACAGGCAACCGCTTCGAAGAAGCCCAGGGCGCACGCATGGGTGGCTACGTCGTGATGGACACACCTCATCCGCAGGTTGTACTCGTGGCCAACGGCTCTGAAGTGTCGCTGCTGTGCGAGGTGGCAGTGGAACTGGAGGCAGGCGGCGTTCCGTGCCGCGTGGTTTCCGTACCATCCATCGGCCTGTTCGAAGAGCAGGACAGCGAATACCGCAACAGCGTCATTCCGGCACATTTGCCAGTGTTCGGCCTCACAGCCGGCCTCCCCTCCACCCTCCGCGGCGTGGTCGGCAAGGACGGCAAAGTGTTCGGTCTGGACCACTTCGGCGCATCTGCTCCCTACACCGTGCTTGACGAGAAATTCGGATTCACCACACAGAACATTCTGGAACAGGTGCTCCGCTATCTCCACAAAATCTGAGACCGTCACCGCACCACGAAAACACTTGCATTAAACAATTGTTAAAACCGCATTTTAACACAACCCCGAAAACCATGTAACGGCTTTCGGGGTTATTCTTCCAAGAAGAGCCTGAAAAAACTGCTGATTTGTCGGTTTTGTCGAGATTTATTACACAAATATGCCATAATTCGCGTATTTTCCACCGAATTTGTGAAATATTTAAAAAAAATGGTTAACTTTACATCGTTTTTCGCGTACAAGGTTCTGCAACATCCTGACCGATGTCGGCATGAATAAAATTAAACATGTGAGTTACAATAATTTTAAGCTCTAAATCTGACATATGCCCGCAGACTTCATCAGCAGAACATCAGGACAAGGGAGAAAATTTTAAAACTTCATATATATTAACAAAACGTTTTTTACTTTATCTATGAAAAAGAGTTCTATCTTCGCATTAAGCTTTGCCCTTCTTGCCGGCACTGCTGTTGCACAGAACGCTCAGGAAGTTACCTATGTTGAGGATCCCTCACAGGGCGTACTCTTCAATGACTTTAAGAGCAACTGGTTCATCCAGGCTGAAGGCGGTGTTTCCGTAGGTTTCACCACCAGCGACCAGCACCGTAAATTCGGCGACCGTTTCGCTCCCGCCGCTTCACTGTATGTAGGTAAATGGTTCTCGCCCATCCTGGGTGCCCGCCTTGGCGCTGACTTCATGAGTGTCAAAGGTCTGACCGACAACTACGGCGCACTTGGCACACGTCCCTGGGAGAACGAAGTAAAAGGTTACGAAAAAACCCGCCTCAACTATGTTGGCCCCGGTTTCGACGTAATGGTTAACCTCACCAACTGGTGGTGCGGCTACAAGCCCAACCGCGTTTACAACGCATACTTCTATGCTGGTGGTGCTTACTACTTCACACTGGCCAAGTATCCCAAAGCAAACTCAAACGACTTCGAATGGAAGAACGCTAAGGACGGTGTTATCGCTCTGCGTGCCGGCCTCGTTCAGGAATTCAACATCACCGACCACTTCGCACTGGGTCTCGACCTCCGTGCAACCGCTCTTGACAACCACACCGACGAAGGTCACAAGACCGGTATTATCGGCGAAGCCCTCATCACCGCTACCTACAAGTTCGGCAAGACCACATGGAATGCACCTGTCGTTCCCGTTTGTCCTCCTGCTGAAAACTGCGACGAATACCGCGCTCGCCTTCAGGCTGCCGATGCCCGCATCGCCGACCTCGAATCGCAGCTCAAGGCTTGCCTGAGCCGTCCGGTTGAGAAGGAAGTTGTAACCAAGGCTCCCCTTGCTACAATCTACTATCCCATCAACGTTTACCGTCTGACCTCAGTTGACCGCAAGGTGCTCGAATCTGTTGCCAACGTAATGAAGGCTGACACCAACAAGAAGTACACTCTTACAGGTTGGGCCGACAACAACACCGGTACAGAGGCTTACAACAAGCGTCTCCGCGAAAACCGTGTCAACACCGTTAAGAACCAGCTCGTTAAATATGGTGTAAGCGATGCTCAGCTCAACGCCACCACCAACAACGGCAACCGTGTTGACCTCGGTGACAAGTGCCTCACACTCGAACGCGCCGTGACAATCGAAGTTGCTGAATAAGCAATCTGACAGAATCACAACGGCGGTGTAGCACCTACACCAACGAACAAGATCCGGGCGATATGCCACTTATGGCATATCGCCTTTTTTATGCCCATACGACAGCCCGGTTTGTGAAACTCACCGCTTTTGCTTAAATTTGAACTCAGGCACAAAACCGGTAAAAGCCTAAATTGAGCTTTAAACACTGAAATGGAATCAATCAACTTGTAGAGACATGCCTTTGGCATGTGGAACAGCCCTGATTTGCTGAATATTAGAACATGTCTGATTCACATGCCAAAGGCATGTCCCTACAAGCAGACGGCAGAATATAACCGGTATCCACATGCTATCCTGCATTTTGCCTTACGCATTTAGAACCTAACCTGATAACGTTAAATAGGACACAACCATATGAATGTCAGAATAGAACCAGGATGGAAAAACGCGCTTAGCCAGGAATGGGAAGAGCCATATTTCGAACGCCTAACGTCATTTGTGGCGTCACGCTACCGTCAGACGGCAGTCTATCCTCCGGGGGCGTTGATATTCGCGGCATTCGACAGCTGCCCTTTCGACAAGGTAAAGGTTGTAATTTTGGGTCAGGATCCTTACCACGGGCCCGGACAAGCTAACGGCCTCTGTTTCTCGGTAAATCCGGGCGTGATATTCCCTCCGTCGCTCCGCAACATATTCAAGGAAATACACGACGATACGGGCGCACCAATTCCTGAAAACGGGGATTTATCGCGATGGGCACGCCAGGGCGTGTTCCTGCTAAACGCCACCCTCACAGTGGAGGCCCATCAGGCCGGCTCGCACCAGGGGAAAGGATGGGAAACATTCACCGACCATGTGATAGCCACACTGTCGGCCAAACGTGAGCACCTTGTGTTCATCTTGTGGGGCAGCTATGCCAAAAGCAAAGCATCCCTAATAGACCAAAGCAAGCACCTCGTGCTCACATCCGTACATCCATCCCCGCTGTCGGCACATCACGGATTTTTCGGCAACCATCATTTCTCATCAGCCAACGCCTACCTCCAGGCACACGGCATAGAGCCAATAAACTGGTGACCTATCCCACACCCAGAATGAATAACCTGAACTTTCTCCTCACCGCGCTACTGACGATTGCCACTCTGCTACCAATGACCGCTGCAGAGAATACCTCCACCGGCATATTTGACCCGAAATTCCGCACAATCACAACGGATGTGTCGGGCAACCGGCTTGCGCCTCCGGTAATCACCCTCGGCTCCGCCGACCAGCTGCACATAGGCTTCGACTGCATGAGCGAAGACAGAGAATTCCTGCGCTATTCCATATACCACTGCAATTCCCGCTGGGAGCCATCGAATCTGGTGGATGCCGAGGTGTTCGACGGTTTCAACTACGCCGATATCACCGATTATGCATTCTCACGCGCCACATCCACCCATTATGTGCACTACTCCATCACGCTCCCCAACGCCGACTTCCAGTTCCGCATTTCCGGCAACTATCTGCTGAAAGTCTATCCCGAAAACGACCCGGAAAAGACCTTGCTACAGGTGCGCTTCATGGTGTCGGAAGGTGCTGTCGGAATCCGCGGCAACGCCACATCACGCACAGACATCGACTACAACGGCTCGAACCAGCAGCTTGAATTCAGGGTCGACCTCAACCGCTATCCTGTACGTGACGCCTTCAACGACCTTGCCATCTGCGTCACACAGAACGGCCGCACGGACAATCCCGCCGTAGTAACCCACCCATCGCGCATAGAGGGGAACACACTGGTTTACGAGCATCTTCCTCAGCTCATATTCCCGGCAGGAAACGAATACAGGCGTATGGAAACGGTGCAGATGCAATATCCCGGCATGAGGATAGACCACATAGATTATTTCGCGCCCTATTACCATCATTTCGTGGAGACTGACAAACCCAGGCACTCATCGCTCTACACATACGACAGCACCCAGCACGGACGTTATTTCATACGTGAATACAATGCCGATGATTCCGACACGGAAGCCGACTATTCGGTGGTTCATTTCGTGCTCGACATGCTGCCCGTTCCGGGTGCCGACGTGTATATTGAAGGCGATTTCACAAACAGACGCTTCGACGAATCGTCAAAGATGGCCTACGATTCCGAAGCCGGAGTGTATCACAAGGAGATGCTTCTGAAACAGGGTGCATACAACTATCAGTACCTCACACTTCCGTCGGGCGTGCAGCACGGCACGAAACGCCGCGACGCCACGCCGCTGAACAACGGCATCAACGCCAAAGCCTCATCGGCCGTGACGGAAGGGAACTTCTATCAGACGGTAAACGAATACCTTGTGACGGTGTACTACCGCGCTCCCGGCGAACGCTACGACAGATTGCTGGGCTGCACACTCATCTATTCCGGCGAATAAGATTTATTCCGGCAAATAAGGTTAATTCACCTTGTACACCGCCGGCTTCAACAACGGGGAGGTGAAACGGATTTCAACCGGACGGCCGGCATCAAACTCATCCTTATCCATTGTAAAATAGGCTACAATGCGGCCATTGTGCGCGCGGCACCGGTTGTCGCGATGGTCGCTCATATCCGAATTATCGGAGGTTTCCAGACCGAGCAACTTCACGCCGTGATCACGTCCGGCATGACCCTGGCCTCTTCCGCGACGATGGCGCGAGCGTCCGCCTGCCTCTCCAACAAAACAGGAGATGTTGTTGTCGGCAAGACGCACAACAACGCCTTTGTCGTCCACCACCTCCACCAGCAGCTGGAGCACTCCGTCGCGGTTGTCAAGCTCTGTTACACGCAGGGCGTACGGCAATCCGGAGGTGGCGATGGTATCGGTGGCCACCACCCTGCCGCTTTCATCCGATGCCTCTACAACAAGTGTGCCCGGAGCAAACGGAAGGTCCCAATGCACCATACCTTTCTTTTCATCGAATGCCTTGCGGGCTCCGTACTCCTTGCCGTCGAGCAGCAGCCGGCCATAGGGGGCATTGGTGTAACACACAACACGCACACTGTCGCCTTCATTGAAATTCCAGACATCGGGGGCATCAATCGACATCCAGTCGCCCCATTGAGCCGGCGGACAGGGATATGCGCCGAGGAATGCCACAGGCTCATCACACCAGAGCGATGCCCTGAATTTGCCGCGCCCCTTGGGCAGATTGTCAAAACCGAGGAGGCCGGTGCCGAGGCCGCGCGAAGGCCACCGGCCTGATTCGCCGAGATAATCTGCACCAGTCCAAAGGAATTGCCCTGAAATAAAGTCCTTATCGCGCACGGCCAGCCATGCGTCATAACCCTGGCCATTCTCCGAACCGTATATCACCCTGTCGGGATAAGCGGCATGATCCTCGTCATACCGGTTCTCGGTATAATTGTACCCCACCACATCCACCGCCTGCGGATAAGTGGTCTGATTCGACATGACCACTCCGGCCAAAGCACCGGTGACGGGACGCGACGTATCAATTGAACGGATGACACCGGCAATGCGGTGGGCAATGTCGCCGATACGGCTCGCATCAGGTGCATCCGGATTATAGCCGCCGAACATAGGCTGATTGATGGCTGAATTGGCGCCGTCAAGCACCGGGTGGGAATAGGGATCGTTAGGGTAATCCACTTCGTTGCCCACGCTCCACATGAACACCGACGGATGGTTACGGTCGCGGCGGACCATGTCGGCCACATCGCGGTCAATCCATTCCTCGAAAAAGTCGAATGAACCTTCATAAGACGGCTCACCCACATTCCATCCCTTCACCCACTTGCGTTTTGGGAATTCCCATTCATCGCTCCCCTCGTCCATTACCAGAAGGCCAAGCTCATCGCACAGGTCATAGACCACAGGTGCCTGCGGGTTGTGGCTCATGCGGATGGCGTTCACGCCAAGCTTTTTAAGATTTTCAAGGCGCGTGCGCCAGATGGCCTTGGGAACCACAGCCCCGAGCACACCGGCATCGTGATGCAGACACACGCCCTTCACCTTCATATTCCGGCCATTGAGTGCGAACCCCTTATCCGGGTCAAAGTGCAAAGTGCGCAATCCGAGGCGAGTATCGGTCTGGTCCACAATTTTCCCGTCACGTTTGAGGGTGGCGCGGAGGGTGTAGAGATAAGGCGATTCAGGATTCCACAAGCAGGGATTCTTCCATTTCAGCGTCAGCTCATTTTTACGGTCGGCTGCAATCCGGCCATGCGTGCGTGCCACCACTTTGCCGGCCGAATCGGTAACCTCCACCTCGGCAATAAGGCGCCCTGAGCCGGGGTTTTCATCCACAGCATCAAGGTCCACCACCACTTCCGCATGAGAAGGAGTGAGGTTGGAACAGCGCCAGCCCACACCCCACAGGTCAAAACGGGCCTTCTCCGCACCTACAAGATAGACATCCCTGTAAATGCCGGAGCCGGTGTACCACCGTGAATCCGCCTCACGGGAGTGGTCCACCCTGACGGCAATCACATTTTCCTCCCCGGCCGGGTTCAGATACGGAGTTACATCATATGCGAACGACACATACCCGTTGGGACGTTCACCCACAAGATGACCGTTTACATAAACCTTGCTGCGGTTGTACACCCCCTCAAAGTAAAGGAACTGCTTGGGGGCGGCATTTTCAGGAGTGACAAAGTGTTTGCGGTACCATCCTATCCCTCCGGGGAAATAACCCGTGCAGCTGTTGAGCGTAGGAGCGGCCAGATGCTCTATGCTCCAGTCGTGAGGCAACGTAAGAGCACGCCAGCCGGAATCCACATGCTCCACGGCGGCCATATCGGGAGAATCCGACAGATTGAACAGCCATCCGTCGTTAAACAACGTGGCTTTCCCGAACGAGGTCTGCGCAGGCATGGAAATTATCCCGGAGATCGCAACAATAGCAGTCAGTATGATTTTAAAGAATTTCATGGTTAAAAATGATTTACGGTTTGTGCATGGCATAGCCTTTGCAAATTTACGATAATTTGCCGTATATTTGCATCACCAACTTTACCAACCTATCACCGACAACCCATGAAAAGAATTTTTACAGACATTCTGCTCCTTTGCGCCGCCATGTCGGGCATATCATGCACTGCACATGCCGAGAAGGCTGCAACAGAATCCGACCCCTACGTTGCATACCTGTTCACCTACTTCACCGGGAATCATGGCGATGAGGAAGCCGTGCGTTATGCTGTGAGCGAGGACGGATTCAACTACAAGGCCCTGAACGACAACAAGCCCATATTAGACTCAAAGAAAATCAGCGTCACAGGAGGTGTGCGCGACCCGCATCTGCTCCGTGGCGAGGACGGCGCATACTACATGGTGCTGACCGATATGGTCTCCGACCGCGGATGGGACTCCAACCGAGGCCTAATCCTGCTCAAATCCAACGACCTGATCAACTGGAAGCACTCCGCCATACATTTTCCCGACAGATATGCAGGCCAGGAGAGCCTGAAACGCGTGTGGGCTCCCCAGACCATCTACAATCCCGAAGCAGGAAAATACATGGTTTACTTCTCGCTCCAGTACGGCGATACACCCGACATAATCCACTACGCATACGCCAATTCCGACTTCACCGACCTCGAAGGCGAGCCTGTACCACTGTTCATCCCTGCCGACAAGAAATCGTGCATCGACGGCGACATCGTATTCGACAAGGGGCTTTATCACATGTTCTACAAGACAGAAGGCCACGGAAACGGCATCAAAGTAGCCACAACCCCGTCGCTCACGTCGGGCCGATGGATTGAACAGCCCGACTACAAGCAGCAGACAAAGGATGCCGTGGAAGGTGCCGGCACATTCAAGCTCATCGGTCAGGACAAGTACATCCTGATGTACGACGTCTACATGAACAAGCGTTACGAATTTGCGGAAACCACCGACCTCGAGCATTTCGCTCCTGTATCGGAAAAGGTTACAATGAATTTCCACCCGCGCCACGGCACAGTAATACCCATCCGTGCGTCAGAGCTGAAAGCCTTGCGTGAGGCATTCCCCAACCGGAACGCCGACTGAGTCAGTTATCCACCGGCAGAAACAACGATGCCACGCACCAGCTGCCGCGGCCAAGATGCCGGTGAATAAAATAAGTCAATTTCACCATCAACCTATTGCCACGCCTGTCGGCCGCCAAGGCCCGCAGGCGTGCGGCGTCTTTAGGGTTCCCCTCGCGGGCATATTCCGCAGCAAGCACCGCGCGGCGGTAATCCACCCAGCCGAGCATACGCGGACATTCAGCGTTAAGGTCACGCTCCACCGTGTCCAAAGCCCGTTCCCATTTCGGGGGATTGTCGGCAAAACCGGTGCCGGTAATTGATTCCTCAGTGAAATTCACCCGTACTGTCGGATGTCCTGAAGCATTGATATTGACCACACCCCTGGCTGCCATGAGAAGCCTCACCCCAAGTTCGTAATCATCCCATCCGGAAAGCGCTTCGTCCCAGCCTCCGGTTCTGCGCAGCAAATCGGCCGCGGAAACATAACGCTGGGTCGACATTGCTGAATGCACAAGATGTCTGCACAACGGCGACCGCCGACTAAAAATTCCGATTTTCGATTTTCCCGAGCCGGTCTCAATTTTTACGGGCCACCCAAGTATCTCCGCCTCCGGATGCTCCTCAATCCCCTTGACCACCATCTCCAGATGTCCGGGCAGCATCTCGTCGTCAGAATCGAAGAACATCACATAAGATGTTGCAGCAAGCCTTAATCCGACATTACGCGCGGCGGCAGCCCCCGGCACCTCACAATCCGTCACAATGGCATCCACTTCATCATGGGCCCGGCACCATTGCTCCGCCACGCGGCGGCTTCCATCGGTCGATGCATTGTCAACTACGATGAGAGTGATACGGCCGGTGTCCTGCACGGCAATTGAATCGAGAGTGCGCACAAGCAGCCGTTCACGGTTGTACACCGGAATCACAATGGTTATCAGTTTTCCGTTACTCGGGGTTACGACAGAACAGGTCATGGCCGGAAGGTGCGGTTTTAATGCTTCACAATGGTCTGGAAAAGATGCGACAACGTAATCTTAGCATCGCGCAGCATCCCCCTCACCGGAGTCACTATAGGCGTGAATGTATCGTCTGTCTCGGGCGCATACACCTGCAATTTGCCATGTCGGCATTTAATGTCGAGGATGTTGTCAAGCATCATCGGCTCGCCGTCGATGTGAGCCTCACCTGGCGAAGAACGGTAAATCACCGCAGCGGGTGCCCTGAAGCAGTGCACCATCGTGTTTTTGTTGATGAATCCGGTAAATATATCCATCCCCATCACGGCCGCATCAATCGGCGAGCCACTGTGCACCAATATTATGTCGAGCAGACCGTCGGTTATGCTGGCCTGCGGTGCTATGTAGGCATTGTTGCCCCACTGCGAAGCGTTGCACACCGCCACAAGGAAGGCCTTTTCGGTAAGGATCTTGCCGTTGGCGCTGAGGGTATAGGTCTGCGGGCGGAACTGAAGATACTCGCTCACGGCACTGCGCACATAGCTCAACAGTCCGCGACGGCTCTGACGGGCGAAACGGTGACTCACGGCCGCATCGAATCCCATGCCGAATGTGCAGAAAAACGGATGCTCGTTGACGGTTCCGTAATCGCAGGCCACCACATTGTCGGAGGCAACAATTCCGATGGCCGACTCCACGTCCACCGGAATGCCGAGATGTCGTGCCAGTCCGTTACCGGAACCGGCAGGAAGGATGCCCAAAGCGGTGGACGACCCACAGAGCGCCGTTGCGGTTTCATTCACTGTGCCGTCGCCGCCACATGCAAGCACCCCCCTGTAGCCATTGTCCACGGCTTCACGCGCCAGCCGGGTGGCATCGCCACGGCCGCCTGTCATGCGCACGTCCACATCGAAGCCAAGTGCGGCAAAACGCTGTTCCACCATCCGTGCCACACCTTTCTTGTTGCCGGTGCCGGAAATGGGGTTGATTATCAGCATGAGCTGGCCCGATTCGTTGTTGACCATATTTCAGGTGTATTGTTTTGATTGGTTTTATATTTCGCGTTACGGACGCACCACGATACGTGCCGGCGTGCGCTGCTGGTCGGTGACTATGAAGAATGCTCCATAGGGCAGGTCGATTGTAGTGTTGTTTTCCACGTAATCGATCATGCGGACCAGGCGCCCCATCGCATCGTAAACCATGACACCCGTGTGCGGTTCACCGCAGATGATGCGAACACCGCCGCTGTATGCCACCCATCCGAGGGGATTGTCGGTCGCCACATCAGTGATACCGCTCGACTCGAGATTGACGGTGATGGAGTTCGACGGATCGGAGAGATGGCCGAGTTTGGCCGACTGCACGGTGTACACCTCCTGTGTGCCGGGCGTACAACCCGAGATTTCATATTCATTGGTCTCGGCCTCGATGGTCTCCACCGTGGAGGTTGAACCGTTTATGATGGTGCGCGTAAGCACATAATAGTCCACATTCTCCTCTTCGGGAGCTGCACTCCATGTGGCTGTATAACCGGTGGAGGTGACATTCGAAGCCTCATAGGCCGTGAGACGGCTGAGCGAGGGCACAGGGCATCCGGTTCCGCGGAGCACCACCTCTCGCGATGCCTCGTTGGGATCCCCCTCGATTGAAAGCTTGGCAAGATGGTCACCCACCTCGGAGGGGGTGTAAGTCACGCGGAGATACACACCCGAAGGGCTGTTGATACTCGTTTTGCTCAGTGTCTCCACATCGATGGCGAACATTGATGCCATCTTCTTATACTGTTCACGTTCGGCATCGTTCGACCCTCTGGAATAAGGGATGATGGCCACGGCAATGTCGGTCTGCAGATTTTCACCACGGAACAGCACCGTGGAGGTGGAGGCATCTCCCACGGCATTGTCACCGAAGTCAAGGTCCAGACCGCTTACCGGTGCCAGCAGCATCTGTTCGCCCACAGGCGGAGCCACCGAACCCGGAGTCCATGGACTTCCCTTTTTGCTTCCCCACAGATAATCAGCCAGTTCGGGATAATCGATAAACGGGTTGCGGTTGGACTGCACGCGGTACACCTCTTCATTACGGTTTTTCTCCTTTTCACTCACCGGATCGGCACGATGCCATTTCATCAGCAGATCCACCGACCAGTTGTTGAGTGTGGGATAGGTGTTGTTGCTCACCATGTAGGTGTATTTCCAGCTGAGATTCTGATAACATGTGACCATGTAGAAATACGTGCGGGCAAAATCGCCTTTATATTCGTCGGCCGGCTCGAACACCTCTTTGGCGCCACCGCCCTGACCGTTCACGGGATAACCCACCTTTGTCACCGAGTTATCGAACGGTGCGGGCAGCTGCACCTCGCCCAAGGGATAATTGCTCTTTTTCTGGTTTGCCTCCGCCTCGGCCGGATAGAGATGGTTGAGGTCGACATACGCAGGAGTTCCTGTCGAACCTCCCCACCAGGATTTAGGGAAAGCATGTTCGCGGTTCAGACCTGAAAAGGTGGAAGAACGCAGCGGAATGTCGGAGTACATGTCCCACCACTGTCCGTAACGCGAGTCGCCAGGAGGATACACATCGGTCTTGCGGAAATAGTTGGGCAGGTTGCTATAGCTCGACACCTCGTTATGGTTGTAAAGCAGCACATGCAAAGCCGTTTTCAGCTCCGCACCGCTTTTATTGATGCATGAATTGTAATAATTCGCCGGGACCTGAGCCTGGACAAACGGCAATGCCGAGGCAACAGCCACCACGGCAGCAAGCACGCGACGTGTGATGAATTGTGTAAAATGTTTCATTGTCTAAATTGTTCTGATTTAAGGCACGCCGCTTGATTAGGTTTAGGCCCGGGCGTGACGGAGGTAAACTGTAATGTCACGGATGCAAAAGCCGTCGGACAGCATATCTGTGCTATACGGCTTTAACAGATTTACTATCTAAAACGCCGCATCATCACATATGGTTGAACGATATTTTGAATTTCCGTTCAAACATTAACTTTTCACATTGTCCGCAACTTCGTCCGGAGCGATATATTTCTTGACACGGCGTATCACAGCATTGGGAGATATACCTCTAAGGCAATGATAATCACCTCTGAAGCACGGCTTATTGCCGAACACCGAACACGGGCGGCATGTCATGGGCAGCTGCACGGTGTCCTCCTCCCGCTGACGCCATCCGTTGAAGCCGCAATAGGGATGTGTGGCGCCCCATATGCTCACCACCGGCGTACGCACCAGCGAAGCGAGATGCATGTTGGCCGAATCCATCGATACCATCACGTCAAGATGACTCACGAGGGCGAGCTCGGCTGCAAATCCGTAGCGCTTGCCGGCAAGCGAGGTCACATTGTCGAATTTTCCGGCCCACATGTCGAGCAAATCACTCTCGTCGCCACCGCCTCCGAACAAAAAAATGCGCACGCCAGGCACTTCCACAATGTCCTGGAGCACCTGGAGCATCAGAGCCGGAGGATAGATTTTTCCGGCATGCTTTGCGAACGGAGCTATTCCCACGAATTTCTCGCCAAGAAGCTTGGGTGTGGTAATGGCCGAAAAATCAGCAGGATTTCCTTTCCCGTTCTCGCCATAAAGGCCATCGAAACGGCTTTCCACAGGCAAGCCGATGCGATGAAGCACCTGACGGTAGCGTGCCCGCGACGACTGCAACGGCAGCAGCACCTTGTTATGCCTGCGTGTAAGCGCACGCTTACCTCGGCGCCCCTTGTTGATGGT
This sequence comes from Muribaculaceae bacterium, assembly GCA_048222005.1. Classification (GTDB taxonomy): domain Bacteria; phylum Bacteroidota; class Bacteroidia; order Bacteroidales; family Muribaculaceae; genus UBA7173. Next base: position 15,544 of record DBFWRP010000109.1, read on the forward strand.
CGACACAGGAATCCCGTACATCCGGCAGTACAGGCTGAAGATTTTTGTGCGGAGCACGTCATGAAGGTCGATGAAGCCATCGAAACCCACCTCGGCCCGTAGTTCTCTGAAAAGATGCCACAGACCTCCCACGCCCTTATAGCCATGCTCAAGATCAATTCCCTTGACAGTCAGATTCGAAGGGGGATTGATAAATATCGACGTCATGGATTTCCGGGTGACGAATGTGAAATGCACATCGGGATAACACGCGCAAGCGCTATACAGCACCGGAACCGTCATGGCCACATCGCCCAACGCCGAAAAGCGCATGGCAAGCACCCGTCTGAGCCTTCGGGGATTGTTGTCAGGCTGAATGCCCGACCGGCCGCGGTGATTATCCTCCGATTTATTTTGTGTTGATTTCAAGTCAGATAAATATTATTTGTATTTCCCTTCAGGCATGTGTCTGAAAGGGGCTAATTGCAAAATTACATTAAAAAATGCCAACCGCACAAGTTTTTACACACCTTTGTAATATGTGACTGCAAAAATCAAGCTCCAATGATGCTCTTCAAGATTAAAAGCTGCAAAACCAACCTCAATGTTTTTTTGAATTACCGCTGTGAACACCCAAAACATCCCGGGTGTTTTAATATCAAAGAGCGGCGGCAATGTAACCTACACTGCAATAATCACTTTGCTCACAAAGCAATACAAACGAACACACTAAGGGATATGAAAACTACTGTCAAAACACTGCGCAGCATCCAGGCCATGATAGCCGGAGCAATCATGGCGGTTGTCAGCATCACCGGCGCTTTCGCACAGGCCGGCAGTGATGTCATGCCAAGAGGTATATCACCGACATTCTACACAGGCGTCGGGTCTGCCGTGGCAGGTAGTGCCGATTATTCAAAAATTCCGTCGAAAGCCCGAAAATTTCTCGAAAAGCACTGCGACGGACATGCCGTGGTCCGCTGCGAAAAGAATTACATCTCCGGCACATTCAGCTTGTCGCTGGCCGACGGCATTGATATGGATTTCGACTCCAAGGGCAATCTCACAAGCATCTCGGCGCCGGCCAATTATTCACTTTCGCCGACACTGCTCAAAGCCATCGTGCCAGGCAAGCTCTACAATCTGCTTGTACACAACGGATTCAAGTCGAGCATCGAATCGGTGAGCCGCAGCAGGAACGGCTACAGGCTATACACGGCCGACCCTGTGTTCGAGGAGGTCTGCTACGATTCATCAGGCGTGCTCACACTGATTGTTGACCGCTGACGCCATCCAACCGATTCCGGTTCCTTCCTTATAACTTACATTCATTCAAATTCACTCAGGAGTTGCGCCGCCACACCCTGAGTAAGGCTACAGGCCCGCCGTTGCTCGTCGATGGCGGCCTGTTGCGTTTCAGCGGCTCCCACAGCACCTGTAACCACGAGGTTGAGCAGCAACCTCAGAGCTGCGTAACGGTTCATATCGGTGGCATCGGGCCTGCCGAGCAACCCCATGGCCACATCATAGGCGAATCCGCATTTGCGCAGCAACGCATGGCACAGCACGTCGGCCACCTCCACGGTCTGCGCCTCGGCGAGCCACTTCTCCGCAAGCTGACGCGTGAACACATCCGCCGGGAAAATCATGGGAGCCATCAGGCGGCTTTCACGCGTGGCTTCGTTCGCCCAAAGTTCCATCGAAAGGTCAATAATCTCTTTTGTATGAGGCACGGATGCCACCACATCGGCAGCAATCTCCTTGATCTGAGGCAGATTAAGTCCGAAGTTTATGCGATAATCAAGCCCTCGGGAGCGCATCTGTCCGGCCAACGCGCCGTTGCGCATGGCGTAAAAGCGCCGTTTCACGGTCTGCATGAGGTTGAACTCCGGAAGGCTGCGCTCGCAGTCGCAGGCATCGATGCCATGATGGTTATGCATATCCAAAAATGTGAAGTAAATTAACGTATGACGGTGTTTCACCACAAATTTACAAAATAACATTTCATTATCGGCTCCGATTGGGCAATTTCAGCGATTATTTCTTAACTTTGCCAGTTGTGTCGCCACGCCCCAAGGCACGAGGCGGCCAGCACTTACTTATTTCGCATATACCGCACACAGGCAACAAAATGACAGCAAAGAATATAGATTCCGACAGCCGCGCCCGGCGCAACCGCTCCATCATAAAACTCATATGGACAGCTTTTGCCATCGGGTTCGCTGCCATGATTGTCTTTTTCCTTCTGGTCTACAACGGATGGATTGGCTACATGCCGCCAATTGAGGAACTGAAGAACCCCAACGACAAATTCGCCACAGTGCTCTACACATCCGACGGCAAGGAGATGGGTCGCTACTACCGGAACTCGGGCAACCGTGTCTATGCCGATTACAACGAGATATCACAGCACGTGATCGACGCCCTGATAGCCACCGAGGACTCCCGTTTCCTTGACCACTCGGGCATCGACATGCGCGCCTTCATGCGCGTGTTCGTAAAGACCCTGGTGATGCAGCAGAAAAACGCCGGCGGCGGCTCAACCATCACGCAGCAGCTGGCCAAACAGCTGTACTCACCCACCACCCACAGTCTGCTCGACCGCGCGCTACAGAAACCCATCGAATGGATGATTGCCGTGAAACTCGAACGCTACTACTCTAAGGACGAGATCATCAAGATGTATCTCAACCAGTTCGACTTCCTCTACAACGCCGTGGGCATAAAGTCGGCGGCACACGTCTATTTCGGCAAAAACGCCAACGAGCTCAACATCGAGGAGGCCGCCACACTCGTGGGCATGGTGAAAAACCCGGCCTACTACAATCCCGTTCGCCACAACGAACGCACCCGCCAGCGGCGCAACACCGTGTTCGAGCAGATGGAGAAACAGGGGATGCTCACTGCAGCCCAGGCTGATTCGCTCAAGCAGCTCCCGCTCACGCTGAAATTTCACCGCATGGACCACAAAGAGGGGCTGGCGCCATATTTCCGCGAGGAGCTGCGACGCATCCTTTCGGCCAAGAAACCCTCACGCTCCGACTACCGCTCCTGGGACATGCAGAAATTCGTAGACGACTCGATTGCCTGGGAGGAGAACCCTCTGTTCGGATGGATTGAGAAGAATCCCAAGCCCGACGGCTCGAAATACGACATCTATTCCGACGGTCTCAAAATCCACACCACCATCGACTCACGCATGCAGCAGTATGCCGAAGAGGCCGTACAGTCGCACATGAGTTCGCTGCAGAGAGCCTTCTTCCGCGAAAAACGCGGTCAGCGCAACGCCCCCTACACCTCCAACTCCACCGAGCTCGGCAATGTGAAAATCGAAAACCTCATCAGTCATGCCATCCGCCAGACCGAGCGCTACCGTGTGCTCAAGGCGGCCGGAGCATCCGACGAAGAAATCACAAAATCGTTCAACACACCGCGCGAGATGAACGTGTTCTCCTACGAAGGCGTGGTCGACACCATTATGACCCCGCGCGACTCCCTGCTCTGGCAAAAGCACTTCCTGCGCACAGGCTTCATGAGCATGGACCCGCGCAACGGCCATGTGAAAGCCTACGTAGGCGGTCCCAACTTCTCGTTCTTCCAGTACGATATGGTGTCGAGCGGACGCCGCCAGATAGGTTCAACCATCAAGCCGTTCCTCTATACGTATGCCATGGAGGAAGGGTTCACCCCGTGCGACATGTTGTCGAACACCCAGCCGGTGTTCACCGATGAGAACGGACGCCCCTGGGCTCCGCGCAACTCAGGCTCGGCCCGTGTGGGCGAGATGGTCGATCTCCGCTGGGCGCTCACCAACTCGAACAACTGGATTTCGGCGCGGCTCATGGCACAGCTGTCGCCTACCACTCTTGTGCGCAACATGCACAACTTCGGCATAACCAACCACATCGACCCCGTCATGTCGCTCTGCCTCGGCTCGTGCGAAGTGTCGATCAAGGAGATGGTGGGCGCCTATACGGCCTACGCCAACAACGGCATGCGTGCCACTCCGGTGTTCGTCACCTCCATAGCCGATGCCAACGGCAACGTGATTTCGGAATTCAACACCACCCACACCGAGGTGATATCCGAAAAAGCGTATGCCAAAATCCTGTCGATGCTGCTCAATGTGGTTGACGGTGGTACGGGCAACCGTGTGCGCCGCGCCCCCTACAACATTACGGCACAGATGGGCGGCAAGACCGGAACCACCAACTACAATGCCGACGGATGGTTCATGGGCTTCACCCCCGACCTTGTGTCGGGCGTTTGGGTAGGAGGCGACGAGCGTTACATCCATTTCAACTCCATGGCCAACGGCCAGGGCGCAGCCATGGCGCTCCCGATCTATGGACAGTACATGAAGAAGGTCTACGCCGACCCCACGCTGCATTACTCGCAGAACAGTGTGTTCGACGTGAATTTCTCCGGTCTGTGCGACAAGGAATTCTGGGAAGAGGTGCCTGAAGGCGAGGAAGTAACCGAGTCGATAGCCGATGTGTTCGACTAATCGGTGAGGGGTCAGATCACCGAGAGGTGGCTGAGGCGTTTCTCAAGCTCAGTGGAACTGAGGCGGGTGGTAAGCTGTCCGCGGTGGGCAACCGAGATGTTGCCTGTCTCCTCGCTCACAACAATTGCAAATGCATCGGTAGCCTGCGAAATGCCGAGTGCCGACCTGTGGCGCAACCCAAGAGAGCGCGGCACGTTGGTGGCGTGGCTTACGGGAAGGATGCAGCCTGCAGCCTTGATTTTGCCGCCGTTAATGATCATGGCACCGTCGTGAAGCGGCGAATTCTTGAAAAATATGTTCTCTATCAGACGGCTGTTGATTTCCGCATCAATTATGTCGCCGCTCTTTTCATAGTTGTCCAGGGGCACATCCTGCTGAATCACAATCAATGCGCCCGTCTTGCTTTTGGCCATGCTCATGCAGGCATACACAATCGGCATCACGCGCGAATGCAGGTCCTCGCTCCCGTCCTTGCTCCGATGGTGGAACATCCCTGTAAGGAACTTCCAGCGCTTTTTCGAGCCAAGCTCCACCAGGAAGCGTTTTATCTGGTCCTGGAAAATAATCACGAGAATCAGCAGGCCGATGCTCATCACCTTGTCAAGAATCGTGCCTATAAGCTTCATCTCCAGAATCTCGGCAGCCACCACCCACACAAGGATAAAGGCCAGCACACCGTAAAAGATGTTGATGGTGCCCGACTCTTTCATTATCTTGTAAAGATAATAGAGTATCAGGGCCACTATCACTATGTCAAGAACATCCTTTATGCCAAACGATTCAATCATGTCGGTAATGCTGTTATGGAGCTGTTAGGAATCAAAGTTACAGGAAATGTTTATGAAAGTCGCGACACTATTTTGACCGCATGCACGGCGGCCTCCACATCGTGCACACGCAGAACCGAAGCCCCATTGAGCAGTGCAAAGGTATTGAGAGCCACTGTGCCCGGCAGGGCATCGTCGTATGTGACCGACAACAGTTTGGTGATCATCGACTTGCGCGATATGCCCACAAGCACCGGTTTGTCGAGCAGCCGTGCCAGCTGCGGCAGATGCTTCATAAGTTCGTAATTCTGGTCGAGAGTCTTGGCGAATCCGAATCCGGGGTCGATTATTATATCGGCCACACCGGCCAGTTCCAGCTGGTGCATAAGCCCAGAGAGTTCTGCCACAACATCGGCGGTGACATCCTCATATTCGGTCATTGTCTGCATGGTGGCAGGAGTGCCGCGCATATGCATGAGTATGTACGGGACTTTCAGTTCGGCTACAGTGGGGAACATCTGGCTGTCGATGGCACCTCCTGATATGTCGTTGATTATATCGGCACCCCAGTCGAGCACTGCGCTGCGCGCCACACTGGCACGGAACGTATCTACCGAAACAGGTATATCGGCCGACACGCAGCGTATGGCCTCCACGCCACGGCGCACCCGCGCCATCTCCTCCTCGGTGCTGACTTCGTCGGCTCCCGGACGCGAGGAATATCCCCCCACATCGATTATATCCGCCCCCTGGGCGAGCATCTGCTCTATGCGGCGGTGCATGTCGGCCGCACCGGCAACGCGCGAACCTGCATAAAACGAATCGGGCGTGACATTGAGTATACCCATCACAGCCGGACGGGTATATTCCGCCACACGCCCCCTGATGTTTAGTGAGAATGGTCTGAACTTCATTGCATTGTTCTGTGTTTCGACTGATAAAAATGTCTGGCTGGCATGGAGACAATCCCGGATTGGAGAAAAACTCACGGGCTGCGCCTGTCAGGGATTGAGCAGGTCGGGATTAAAGAAGTCCATAATCGCACGCGTATGCTCGAGAAGCGGAGCGGCCGGACCCTGCGGATCAATGGCAGCAGCCTGCTCATATGCGCTTATGGCCTCTCCGCGGCGGTCAAGCCCCCAGAGCAGCTTGCCGCGCTCCACAAGCAGCCCGGCATCGGCGGGATTCAGCGCCAGTCTGCGGTCGATTTCCGCCAGCGCATCGCCGGCGGTTGCAGGCCCGCTTATTTTCCCTAAATTTTTTTCTTCGGCCATTATTTACTATTTTTGAACAATAATCACAAAGATACTAATAAACCGCTTAATGCGTATCACAATGAAGCGTTTTTTACTCATATCCGCCGCCATATTGATGTGCTGGGCCATAGGTGCACAGACCGACCCGACAGCCACATCCTACACTGTGGACAACTGCCTCGGCTCGGCCAAACCATATCCCGTGCCTGAGGCCCGTGTGGCCATACCGGATTCACTGACACCGGTATTCATCAACCATATCGGCCGTCACGGCGCACGGTTCCTATCCTCGCCCAATGCGTCAGTGAAACTGGCCCGCAAGCTCGCCGAAGCCGACTCGGCAGGCATCCTATCGCCGTTAGGGAAAGAGATGCTCGACGTGGTCGGGAAGATAATAGAAATGTCGCACAACCGCTGGGGAGCGCTCGATTCACTTGGGATGGCCGAACAGCGCGGCATAGCATCGCGCATGTTCCGCACCTTTCCCGCCCTGTTCCGCGACAGCAAGGTGAACGCCATCAGCTCATATGCCCCGCGCTGCGTGATGAGCATGTACGAATTCACCCATCAGCTCGACCGTCTGAACAACTCCGTTGAGATCACCACCTCCTCAGGCCGCCAGAATTCACTGTTGCTAAGGCCATTCGATGTGATTGAAAGCTATGTGGAATGGGCGCAGCAGAAGCCCTGGGAAGCTCCATACGACATGTTTTTCGAAACCACCGCACCGGCCGCGCCGGCACGCCGCCTGATCACGGATGTGAAACACCTGTCGAACAGCGATGCCGCCAAACTGTCGTGGGATGCCTACAGTGTGCTGCGCGGACTGCCGGCAATGGGAGTGACCGTCGACCTGCTGCACTACTTCACGCTTGAGGAACTCAACAGCCTGTGGGCATGCGAGAATCTCGGGCACTATCTGCGGCGCACGGCCACGACCCTATCGGTTGAACCGGCCGACATAGCCGCCGACCTCCTCCAGAATCTGATCGACACCACCGACGCAGCAGCACGCGGCGAGAACAAGGCAAGCGTGGAGCTGCGATTCGGCCATGCCGAAACCCTGATGCCGCTGCTATCGCTGATGCGTATGCCAGGCTGCTACTACCTCACAAACTATTTCGACACCGTGGCCCTGCACTGGAGGGACTTCGATGTCGTGCCCATGGCAGCCAATCTGCAGATAGTGCTGTTCAAATCGGCCAAAGGGCGCATGTATGTGCGTTTCGACCTGAACGAAATTCCGGTGCCCATCAATCCAAACACACCTGAAACCACCATCATTCCATGGGACGAGGCACGCACCTATCTCACACGTTGCCTCCCGCTTCACATGCAGATTTAAATTATATAAGTCAACACATTGCATATGCTGCAAGCCGATGTAACAGAATTTTATCGCAAAACAGGCATCCAACCCGGCCGCCCTGTTGGCGTGGCCTTCAGCGGGGGGCCTGATTCGGTGGCTCTGCTTGCCGCCACTGCCGCTGCAGGATTCAGATGCGTGGCTTTGCACTGCAACTTCCATCTGCGCGGGCAGGAAAGCATGCGCGACGAGGAGTTTGCCCGCAGCATGGCCGCACGGCTCGGGTGTGAGTTCCGGTGTGTGGATTTCGACACCGAAACTGAACGGGCCGCCACCGGCGAATCGGTGGAGATGGCCTGCCGACGGCTGCGCTACAACTGGTTCGACACACAGCTTGACACGCATGCGGACAATCCTTCGATGCAACTGCAGTGCATAGCCCTTGGGCACCATGCCGACGACTCGGTGGAAACCTTCATGCTCAACCTGACGCGAGGAACCGGAATGAAAGGCCTGTGCGGCATCCCGGCGCACCGCGACCGCTTTGTGCGGCCGCTGCTGACGGTGACACGCGCCGACATTCTCGAATTTCTTGCACAACGGGAACTGCCGTATGTGACCGACTCGACCAATGCCCTGACCGATTGCCGCCGAAACATGTGGCGTAACCGGCTTCTGCCACAGATCCGCGAAGCATTCCCCTCGTTTTCCGCAGGTGTGCTGACCACGGCATCCAATCTCGATTCAGACCGCAGGCTTCTGGCGGAACTTGTGGCCAATGAAGCCGCAGAATGCACGGATGCATGCGGATGCATCGACATGCACGCCGTTATGCGGCGACGTTGCGGCGCAACACTGCTGTGGCACATCCTCAACAACACACCGGAGGGGGGCTGCCCCATGCCTGTGGTTGAAAGCATTGTAACTGCCTACAACTCCGGGGCAAGCGGAAAAATTTTTGCCACCGACGGAGCCGGCCAATGGCTGCTCGACCGTGGGCGCCTGATTCCCACTGCAAAAACACTGACCACCCTGGAATCAGACAACACAGTTGAAATAGACATAACCAAAGCACTTGCTGCAGGATGGGCAAACACTCCGCTCTCACTGCGCCTTGCCATCGTGGACGCACGGGATTTCACTCCGTCGCGCGACAACAACACAATCTGGCTTGATTTCGACGCATTGCTCAGCCACACACGCATACTCACCTTGAGAAAATGGAATATTTCTGACCGCATGGCACCCTTCGGCATGAATGGCACAAAACTGGTTAGCGACATCTTCAGCGATGCCCGTCTGTCGCTGGCCGAAAAAAACGAAAAATGGCTCCTGACGGCAGGAGCGCGGATTTTATGGATTCCCGGAATGAGAGCGTCAAGGCACTTCCCTGTTAACAATTTAACAAAAAAAATCTTGAAAATAACGTGCGACAACGCATAAAGATGCATATATTAGCGCATACATGTGGACGCAATGGCAACATTAACATAATTTAAGCTCAAAGCAGTTTTTTGGTTTATACTTTTTTCGTTAATTTGCTATGCAAACGGAAACGGGGGCACCACGTCAGAAAATACGAATATCCGGTGCTTGAAAGATACCACGAAAAGCACTTCCATGCACTAACAATTTTTCTGATGGACATGCCTTGCATGCAGGGCCACGACACAATGCCTGCCCGACAGCCCTCCGCACAATGCCCAAAGAGCAACCACACGCTTGGCAAAAGCGTTCCTCATAATATAATAATGATTGAATGTAATGATTGATTGAATGAATGATTGATTAATTGGAGTATATAACGAACTACGGCACGGCCTCGTTGACCAACGCAGCACGGCCTATTCATAACGAATACTGATAAGTTTGTTTCATATACAAATGCCAATAAGGAAGGAGCCGGGATCGATGCGAATCGAGCCCGGTTTCGTTTTTTTTTTCGTATCTTCACGGCATCTTGGGATGCAATCCTACAAACAATGCACCCGTTGCAGTTGTTAAACCAATGTTCACCTGCATCAATCAATATTCACCACATAAATCCTGTAAACCACATCACAACCGCATATGAGCGACCTCGTGATAATCATTTTTCTGATCCTGCTCAACGGCATCTTCTCAATGTCGGAGGTAGCACTGATTTCAGCACGTAAATCAAAACTGGCCACAGCCGCCCGCAAGGGGGGCAAAAGCGCGGCTATAGCATTGAAACTGTCGGAGGAGCCAGACAAATTTCTATCCACAGTGCAGATAGGCATCACACTCATCGGCATCCTCACCGGTCTGTTCTCCGGCGCAGCACTGGCCGACAGCGTTGCCGGATGGCTCTCTTCGGCCGGCGTGCCTGCCTCTGCATCGAAAATGGCAGCCCAGACGGCCATCGTGATTGTGGTGACTTACCTGTCGATTGTGGTGGGCGAGCTGTTTCCCAAACGTATAGGGCTCAATGCATCCTACCGCGTGGCTCTGATTGTCGCAAAGCCGATGAAGCTGCTGTCAGTGATAGCCATGCCCGCTGTGTGGCTGCTGTCAAAATCAACAGGACTGCTCGTAAAGATATTCGGCCTTGACAAAGAAGCCGAGAAAGTGACCGAAGAGGAGATAAAATCCGTAATCCGCGAAGGCACCGACGCTGGCGAGGTAAAGGACCTTGAACAGGGCATCATGTTCCGCGCCCTTGCCATGGGCGACGAGAGGACATGCTCGATAATGACTCCCAAAATTGACTTCGTTTCGCTCGACCTCAGCATGACAGCCTCCCGGATAAAGGACACCATCAAGCGCGACACCCACAGCTGCTATCCGGTGTATGACGCCGAGCGCTCGCACATTGTGGGTGTGGTGCATCTGAAGGATCTGGTGTTCGACATCTGCGACGACAATTTCAGGCTGAAGGATGTGGTGCGCCCAGGAACGTTTCTTCCGGAGATAATGCAGGTGTACGACGCCCTCGACATCCTGAAGCACAAGGGTGTGCATTGCGGACTGGTGTGCGACGAATACGGAGAAGTGCAGGGGCTTGTCACGCTGTGCGACGTGCTCGGCGGCCTGGTCGGCCCGGTGGAGGTTGGCACCGACGAGGCGTTCATAACCGAACGCGCCGACGGCTGCAGCTGGCTGGTGGACGGGCAGTGTCCGGTTTACGATTTCATGGTGCACTTTCACCGTGAGGAGGACTACGTGCCGGCCAACTTCTCAACAGTGGCCGGACTGATTCTTGAACAATTCAAACGGATACCTCATGCAGGCGACAAGATAGCCTACAACGGCCTGAACATCGAGATTGTCGACATGGACGGCGCACGCATTGACAAGGTGCTCGTCACGGAAGCCCCGGTATAAACCGGCCTGAGCGACCCGCCTCTCCCTATAAAGCACCGGCGCCCCGTCAGAAATCAATTCTGACGGGGCGCCGGCCGTATGCCTTGCGCAGGCCTGTTGTCACCGTGGTTCAATACTGCCGGTCGCCGAATATGGCCGTACCCACACGCACCATCGTGGACCCGCAGCCCACAGCCAGCGGATAATCGTGGCTCATACCCATACTCACTGTGTCGAAGCCACGGAGATCGGGACACAGCGCGCATATGTCACGATAAGTTGAGGCTATCAGATTGAAATCGTCGGCAATACGTGCCTGGTCGTCGGTGTTCGATGCCATACCCATCACGCCGCAGATATGTGTGGCCTGCAGGCGCTCGAATCTGCGGTCGGCGAAATATTGCATAAGCTCGGCGGGCGAGAAGCCGAATTTGGTCTCCTCCCGGGCCACATGCAGTTGCATGAGCACACGTGCGGTCACACCAAGTTTCACCGCCTCGCGGTCGATTACGTCGAGGAGCCGTTCGGTGTCAACACTCTCGATAAGTGCCGGGCGCAACTGCAGCAGCTGCTTCACCTTGTTGGTCTGCAGATGTCCGATGAAATGCCAGTTGATATCGCCGGGAAGCTGCGGCACCTTCGCCGCAAGCTCCTGCACCCGGCTTTCGCCGAAGTTTCGCTGCCCGGCTTCATAGGCTTCCTGTATGGCCTGCGCCGGATGGAACTTCGACACGGCCACCAGGGTGACGCCTGCTGGAAGCGACTCCCTGATTTTACATATATTCTCAGCTATTGTCGACATGATTCACCTGTTTGTGGATAATATTTGAGCAATGGAAAGAGATGCCCCATGCGGAGCATGAGCGCCTCACTGTGCAGGCTTGTCCTCTTTCACCTTCACTTTATAAACATCCATAAGGGGTGTTTCGGTTATCGACACGATCTCGAAATCGGCCATTGTGCCTTTCATCCCCTCCATGAAGTTGTCGTAGGCACCTTTGAAGTCGGAACCGGCCACAAGTATGAGCGATGTGGTTTTCTTTTCAACTGCCGATTTCTCGTCGATGGTGATGAAAGCCACCTTGACCAGATACCATTTGTCGGCCGAGTCATCCCAGAAAATCTCACTGATTTTCGTGCGCTTCACGGCGGTGACATTCACCTCGCCGCTGATGAACGGTGTCTGTTCCTCTATTATACGCGCTTCTGCCTCTGTAAAGCTCAGCGCATCCACCAGATAGGGCTCGGTTACTTTCTTTATAGAACCGTTCTCCTGAGTCTTGTCGTAACGTATTTTACATTCAAACCAACTTGCCATGATATTTTTATTGTAATTGTTTTGTAAAGATTGGAAAGTTATCTAAATTTGTTTCGGCTGTATTGCCTATACACTACAACCAAACCACAAATGCAACGGCAAAGTTAGATTAAAAAACAGAAAAAACGGAGCCGCAATCATAAAAAAAGATTCAGTCAGCATCTACAGACACATGAGCGAAGATTTTTTCAAGCAGGCATTCCACATGTATGTCGACGGTTTCCGGTCAATGACCGTGGGACGCCGGCTGTGGGCCATCATCATCATAAAGCTGGTGATTCTCTTCGCCATATTCCGGCTGTTCTTTTTCCCCGACATCCTTCAGGAGAACTACGACAACGACAGCGAGCGCGCCGCAGCCGTGCGGCATGCCCTGTCGCAACCGGCTCCCGCCACCCATCCCTCAGGCAATAATTAACTACACTGCATAACAACAAAACACTCCGACCATGGAAGATCTTCTCAGCACCGTTGACTGGTCGCGCGGACAATTCGCCCTGACGGCCATAGTTCACTGGCTTTTTGTGCCGCTCACCATCGGGCTCTCGCTCATTGTGGGCATTATGGAAAGCATCTATCTGAAAACCGGCCTTGAACGCTGGAAAAAAATCACCAAATTCTGGATGCTCCTGTTCGGCATCAACTTTGCCTGCGGCGTGGCCACCGGCATCATCCTCGAATTCGAATTCGGCACAAACTGGAGCAACTACTCATGGTTCGTCGGCGACATTTTCGGTGCTCCGCTCGCCATCGAAGGCATCGTGGCCTTCTTCCTCGAATCCACGTTCATAGCCGTGATGTTCTTCGGGTGGAACCGCGTGAGCAAGGGCTTCCACCTGGCCTCCACCTGGCTCACAGCTGCCGGCGTATGCCTGTCGGCCTACTGGATTCTGGTGGCCAACGCCTGGATGCAGTATCCCGTAGGGATGGAATTCGATCCCGCGCAGATGCGCAACGTGATGTCCTCGTTCGCCGAGGTGGCACTCTCGCCGGTGGCAGTCAACAAATTCTTCCACACCGTGCTGTCCGGATGGGTGCTCGGCGCCGTGTTCGTTGTGGGTGTGAGCTGCTGGTTCCTCTACAAGAAGTGCAACATCGCTCTTGCAAAGGAGTCCGTGAAAGTGGCATCATGGGTAGGGCTGGCAGGCATTGTGCTGACCATCTGGACCGGCGACGGCTCGGCCGTGCAGGTAGCCAAGGTACAGCCCATGAAACTTGCCGCCATGGAAGGCCTCTACGACGGTTCGCGCGGACAGTCGCTCGTGGCATTCGGCATAATCAACCCCTCGAAGGAACGCTCCGACAACAACCCTGCCATATTGGGCGAGATCTCCATCCCCAAAGGACTCTCGGTGCTGGCCAACCATGACCCCGACAGCTTTGTGCCCGGCATCAACGACCTTATCAACGGCGTTTCGGTGAACGCACAGGGCGACACCGTCAACACCGTCAGCTATGCCGAACGCATAGAGCGCGGACGCGCGGCACAAGAAGCGCTGCGCCGTTACGAAGCCGCCATGAAGGCCAACGACACTGCGGCCATGCAAGCCGCCGAGACCGACATAAAGGCCAATTTCCAATTCTTCGGCTACGGATTTCTCGACAGCGTGGATGAAGCCGTGCCGCCTGTGGCTCTTACATTCTACGCCTTCCGCGTGATGGTGATGGGCGGAGGCTATCTGCTGCTGTTCTTCCTGCTCATGCTCTTCCTGAGCTACCGCAAACCCAAGGTGATGGAGAACGGTTGGGTGATTTTCTTCGGACTCCTCACCATCCCCATTGTGTGGCTCGTAAGCGAGGCCGGATGGGTCACAGCCGAAATGGGACGACAGCCCTGGACCATCGAGGGACTGCTCCCCACCCGCGCGGCTGTCAGCGCCATCTCGCCAGGCTCCGTGCAACTCACTTTCTGGATGTTCGTAGTGGTGTTCGTAGGCCTGCTCGTGGCCGAAGTAAGCATCATGACACGCGAAATAGCCAAAGCATCGCGCCGCGACATCCTCGCCGACAAAGACTGATGCCGGCCACTACTCCCCATTATCTTCCCACAAAACCCTAACATTCAACTGAAACAGATATGGAAGCATTACAAATATACTGGTGGCTGGTGATTTCGCTGCTTGGCGGACTGCTTGTGTTCCTGCTCTTCGTGCAGGGAGGCCAGACCATGATATGGAACACCCGGAACCCTCAGCTCAAAACTCTACTCGTCAACACCCTCGGCCGCAAATGGGAACTCACATTCACCACCCTGGTGGTGTTCGGCGGGGCGTTCTTCGCATCCTTCCCGCTCTACTACTCCACCAGCTTCGGCGGTGCCTACTGGCTCTGGATGCTCATTCTGCTAAGCTTCATCCTGCAGGCCGTGAGCTATGAATTCCGCTCGAAGCCGGGCAATGTGTTCGGCCAGTCCACCTACGATATTTTCCTGTTCATCAACGGATTCGTAGGCTGCGTGCTGCTTGGAGTGGCTGTTGGGATGCAGTTCTTCGGCGCGGATTTCGAGGTGTCGCGCCAGAGCATCCTCGACGCGGCCTCACCTGTGATCTCCACATGGAACCCGCAACATGGCTGGGAGCAGATTTTCTCCATCAAGAACCTGCTGCTCGGGATTGCCGTGTATTTTCTGGCACGCACAATGGGCGCCCTGTTCTTCGGTATGTCCGTACGCACCACCGACGGCTCACAATTTCCGGCCGCAATGCGCACAAATGCACTCGTCAACGGCTCCATTTTCGTACTCTTTTTCCTGGCATTCCTATTCGCACTCTTCATGAGCCCCGGATACGCCATGGAAGCCGACGGCATTGTGGTGGCAGTACCATACAAATATTTCTTTAACTTCATCGACCTGTGGTGGATAGGCGCCACATTCCTCATCGGCGTGCTGCTCGTGCTTTTCGGCATCGTCAACACCACCCTGCTCAAAGGTAGCTTCAAGGCCGGATTCTGGATTACAGGCGTAGGCGTGGTGCTTGCAGTAACATCGCTGTTCTGCATCAGCGGCTACAATAACACGGCCTACCTCCCCTCCACCACACATCCCGAAAGCTCTCTGTTCATCACCAACAGCTCCTCCACCTACTTCACCCTCAAGGTGATGGCATGGGTCACCGTGCTGCTCCCCGTCGTGATAGGCTACATCGCCTATGTATGGCACAAAATGACCACCAAACCCCTCACAACCGCCGAACTCGACGCCGACGACCACATCTACTGATCACCACCCTTTTGCACACCCATAAGCTCGGATAAATCCGGATAAGCTCGGAGAAGAATTATCAGAACTTATCCGAGCTTATCCGGAGCTGGCGGAATTAAGAAAGCTTAGCAAGCTGTTATGGCTGCTTGATTCTTATAAATCCAAGGGAATTTCGTAAATTTGCGGGTTGAATGTCACAGATATCATGACATTCAACCCGCAATCTTTTTTTATCCTTCACCACAGTGATTTCTACCGACACAAACAATAATAATTGCCCGAAACGGATTGCAATCCTGGGCTCCACAGGTTCTATCGGCACCCAGACACTGCAAGTGATCGCCGAATACCCCGACCGGTTCAAGCCCACATTGCTTGTAGCCGGCCGTAAAGTCGACACCCTGATTCAGCAGGCCATAAAGTGGCGCCCGCAAATGGCCATCATCGCAGATGAAAGCCTCTACTGGAAACTACGCGACGCACTTGAGCCACTCGGCATAGCCACTGCGGCTGGTCAGGAGGCGATTGACAACGCCATGGAAGCGGATTGCTTCGACACAGTGGTGACTGCCACCGTGGGCTACAGCGGCCTGGCCCCCACCCTGCGCGCAATCAAGGCCGGAAAGGACATTGCGCTTGCCAACAAGGAGACCATGGTTGTGGCCGGCGAACTTGTCACGGATGCCCTGCGCCACAGCCCATCGCGCATCATGCCCGTCGACTCCGAGCATTCGGCCATCTACCAATGCCTCGCAGGTGAAGACTCCTCGCGTGTACGCCGACTCATCATCACAGCTTCAGGCGGCCCATTCCGCAATCACACCCAGACACAACTCAACTCTGTGACCATGCGCGACGCCCTGCATCACCCCAACTGGTCGATGGGCGCCAAAATCACAATCGATTCAGCCACCATGGTCAACAAGGCTTTCGAGATCATCGAGGCACGCTGGCTGTTCGACATGACTCCGGAGAAAATTTCGGCCATTGTGCATCCACAGTCCATTGTGCATTCGATGGTGGAATTCGTTGACGGCGCTGTCAAGGCTCAGCTCGGGGTGCCCGACATGCGTCTGCCCATCCGCTATGCACTCGGCGAAGCCACACGCCTGGCCACAGCCGACTCCCCGCTGACGCTCGCACACCTGACACAACTGACATTCGAGGCGCCCGACACCACCCGTTTCCCCGGCATCAAGCTCGGCCATTATGCCCTTGAGCGCGGAGGCACCACCGCCTGCATCATCAATGCGGCAAACGAGGTGGCCGTGGATGCGTTCCTGCACGAGCGCATCGGCTTCACACGCATATACCCGCTCATCACCGAGGCGCTCGAAGCCATGCCGATGGTGACCAACCCCACGCTCGGCGACTATGTGGAGGTCAACGCCGCAACCCGCCGTTTCGTGCAAAGCCTCATCGAGAAGTAACCCGTTTTTTCAGACTGCAAATTCATACAGACCAAACTCCCCGATTATAACAGATGGAAACATTCCTCATAAAAGCCCTGCAGCTTATAGTGGCACTATCGCTCCTGGTGTTCATCCATGAGCTCGGTCACTTCCTGTGGGCCAGAGTGTTCAAAATACGTGTGGAAAAGTTCTACCTTTTCTTCAACCCCTGGTTCTCGCTTGCAAAATGGAAGCCCCAAAACAGCGACACCACCTACGGCATAGGCTGGCTTCCGCTCGGCGGCTATGTAAAGATTGCCGGAATGATCGACGAATCGATGGACCGCGAGCAGATGGCCCAGCCGGCCAAAGAATGGGAATTCCGTTCGAAACCTGCATGGCAGCGGCTGCTTGTGATGACCGGTGGCGTAATCAACAACTTCCTGCTGGCCATTGTAATCTATGCCGGCATAGCATGGTACTGGGGAGAAAAGACCATCCCCTTCCAGAACGCCTACGAAGGGATGGACTTCACTCCGGCGGCGCAGGCTTTGGGATTCCAGAACGGCGACATACTGCTCACTGCCGACGGCAAGACCATCGACTCGCGCAACCGTTCGGCCCTATACAACATGCTGGAGTCCGACAAGGTGACGGTGCTGCGCAACCACGCCGACACCGTGACAATCGACATTCCCGACGGAATTGTGGCACGTCTGCCTCAGAACGACCCCTTCATGTCCTACCGTCTGCCCGTGTTCGTAAAGCAGGTGATGCCGGGCGAAGCTGCCGCCAAGGCCGGTCTGGCCGAGGGCGACCGCATCATATCTGTTGGAGATACTCCCACCCCCTCGTACACCGAACTTGCCCCCGCACTGCTCGCACATAAGAGCCAGCCCACCGAAATAGGCCTCCTGCGCGGCACCGACACCATCACCACTTCCGCCACCCCTACCGAAAACGGCAAACTCGGCTTCGGCCTGATGGCTCCCATGGAGGTGTTCAAGTGCGACACCACACAGTACAACGTCCTGCAGGCCATACCCATCGGAGCCTCAAACGGCACAGAGATGCTTGTGTCGTATGTAGGTTCGCTCAAACACATCTTCACAAAGGAGGGTGCTGAAAGCATCGGTGGCTTCGGCGCAATCGGCAACCTCTTCCCCGCCAAATGGAACTGGCGGACCTTCTGGGAGATGACTGCATTTCTGTCAATCATCCTGGCGTTCATGAACATAATCCCCATTCCGGCGCTCGACGGCGGCCATGTGGCATTCCTGCTGTGGGAAGTGGTCACACGCCGGAAGCCCTCGGAAAAGTTTCTGGAATACGCACAGATGGCCGGGATGTTCCTGCTTTTCGCGCTGCTTATCTACGCTAACTCAAACGACATATACCGCTTCCTCATAAAATAAACTGAGATTATGAGCTATCAGACATTGCGTTTAAAACGCGGCAAGGAGGAATCGCTCGACCGCTTTCACCCCTGGGTGTTTTCCGGCGCACTGGCCGAACCTCTGCCCGACGGGCTTGAAGAGGGCGACACCGTGGCGGTGGAAACCTCCAACGGCCGTCTCGTCGGCGTGGGACACTTCCAGATAGGAAGCATCGCCGTACGCATCCTCGACTTCGCCGCAACCGAGATAAATGCGGAATTTTTCCGTTCGCGCCTCCTGCAGGCCCTCCGCCTGCGTCAGGCCCTGCAGCTGGCTCGGCCCGACAACAACGCCTACCGACTGGTGCATGGCGAGGGCGATTTTCTGCCAGGACTTGTTGTCGATGTCTACGGTCCGACCGCTGTGCTTCAGGCACATTCGCCCGGCATGCACTTCGCACGCCAGACCATTGCCGAACAGATTGTGGCACTCCCTGAACTGGGCGTGCGCAACGTTTACTACAAATCGGAGACCACACTCCCATATAAAGCCAATCTGGATGCCCGCAACGACTATCTCATAGGAAGCATGGAGACCTCCGTGGCCACCGAAAACTCCCTGCAGTTCAACATCGACTGGCTGCGCGGGCAGAAAACCGGCTTCTTCCTCGACCAGCGCGACAACCGGGCGCTGCTGCAGCACTATTCGCAGGGGCGCAGGGTGCTCAACATGTTCTGCTACACAGGCGGATTCTCCGTCTATGCACTCCGCGGAGGCGCATCGCTGGTGCATTCGGTGGACTCCTCCGAAAAGGCCATCACGCTCACCGATGCCAATGTGGAGCTTAATTTCCCTGGCGACAGCCGCCACAAATCATATGCCGAGGATGCATTCAAGTTCCTCGACAACATGGCACCGGACGCCTACGACCTCATCGTGCTCGACCCGCCGGCATTCGCCAAGCACCGGAGCGCACTGCGCAATGCCTTGCGCGGCTATCAGCGCCTCAACGCAAAGGCTTTCGAGAAGATAGCCAAAGGGGGAATCCTGTTCACATTCTCCTGCTCGCAGGCCGTAAGCCGCGAGCAGTTCCGTCTGGCCGTGTTCTCGGCAGCCGCACAAAGCGGACGCCGCGTGCGCATACTGCATCAGCTCACGCAGCCGGCCGACCATCCCGTCAACATTTATCACCCCGAGGGAGAATACCTCAAAGGGCTTGTGCTGTATGTAGAATAACCCAACCCGACCTGTCTCACCCAAAAGGCATTACGCCACATAAATTCCCACTCTCAAAATGAACTTACGAACAATCTTGGCGGCCACTCTCGCCGCCGGCTCACTTTCAGCCATGGCCAATTTCACCGACCCCAACAATCCGTCGGGCACCGTTGTCGACCGTTTCGCCGACATTGAAGTGCTGCGCTACACCGTGCCCGGATTCAACGAGCTGACACTCGACCAGAAAAAATTCGTCTATTTCCTCACCGAAGCCGCACTGGCCGGCCGCGATATACTCTGGGACCAGAACGGACGCTATAATCTCGCTCTCCGTCAGCTCCTCGAAGGCATCTACCAAAATTACAGCGGCAACCGCAACGACCCACAGTTCAAAGCCTTCGAAAAATATCTGAAACAGGTGGAATTCGGCAACGGAGCCTACCACCACTACTCCACCGACAAGTTCACACCGGAATTCAGCCGCCACTGGTTCACCATACAGCTTGCCGCCCTCGACAAATCGCAGCCTGAACTGATGCAGCGGCTAAAACCCGCGATGTCAGGCATCATGCGTCTCATCTTCGACCCCGCCTTCCTTGCCAAACGCGTAAACCAGGCTGAAGGTGCCGACATCATCGTCACATCGGCCAACAACATGTATGAGGGCGTGACGCAGAAAGAAGTCGAGGATTATTTCAACGCAATCAAAGACCCCAACGACCCCACTCCGGTGTCCTATGGTCTGAACACCAAAGTGGTGAAACGCGGCGACAAGGTGGTGGAACTCCCCTACATGGTTGGCGGCCTCTATTCGCCGGCCATCGAGCGGATTGTTGAGAATCTTGAAAAGGCACTCCCCTACGCCGAGACCCTCGAACAGAAAAAATCCATTGAGGAACTCATCCGCTACTACTGCACCGGCGACCTCAAGGCCTTCGACGAATACTCTATCCTCTGGGCCGGCGACACCACTCCTGTTGTGGATTTCGTCAACGGATTCATCGAAAGCTACGGCGACCCCCTCGGCATGACAGGCTCATGGGAATCGATTGTTAACTTCAAGAACCAGGCAGCGTCGCACCGTACCGAAGTCGTATCGTCCAACGCCCAGTGGTTCGAGGACCATTCGCCTGTCGATCCCCGTTTCCGCAAACCGCATGTGAAAGGTGTGAGCGCCAAGGTTATCAACGCCGCCATCCTTGCAGGCGACGCCTACCCCTCCACCCCCATCGGCATCAACCTGCCCAACTCCAACTGGATCCGCGCGGCACACGGTTCGAAATCGGTGACCATCGAGAACATCACCCAGGCCTACGACGATGCTTCGCATGGCAACGGTTTCAACGAGGAGTTCGTGATTGACGAGCCCACTCGCGAGCTGTTCGACAAATACCTCTTCATCACCGACAACCTCCACACCGACCTGCACGAATGCCTCGGCCACGGTTCCGGCCAGCTGCTGCCCGGAGTCGACCCCGACGCTCTCAAGGCTCACGGATCGACACTCGAAGAAACCCGCGCCGACCTCTTCGCGCTCTACTATCTTGCCGACCCGAAACTGCTTGAACTCGGCCTGCTCGACAACCCCGACGCCTACAAAGCCGAATACTACAAGTACATGCTCAACGGCCTCATGACCCAGCTGATGCGTATCGAACCGGGCAAGGACGTGGAGGAAGCCCACATGCGCAACCGCAAACTCATTGCCGAATGGGCGCTTGAGCATGGCAAGAACGACAACGTGGTGGAAATGGTGAAACGCGACGGCAAAACCTACATACAGATCAACGATTACAAACGCCTGCGCGAACTTTTCGGCGAACTGCTCGCTGAAATCCAGCGCATAAAGAGCGAAGGCGACTATGCCGCCGGAGCAGCGCTTGTCGAGAAATACGCCGTGAAAGTTGACCCCACACTCCACAAGGAGGTGCTCGACCGCTACGCAACACTCAACATCGCCCCCTACAAAGGCTTTGTAAACCCCGTTTACACCCCTGTAACCGATGCTGACGGCAATATTACCGACATCACCGTGACCTACACGGAGGACTACCTGCCGCAAATGTTCCGCTACTCGAAGGACTACTCTCCCCTCACAAAATAATCCACAACAATAACCACAGTTTATACTTATAACCCTAAAATACATCCCGAAACATGGATCTTTTCGATAAAATTTCCGACGATATCAAAAAGGCGATGCTCGCACGCGACGCCGTCCGCCTCGAATCACTCCGCGGCATCAAGAAAGAATTTCTTGAAGCCAAGACAGCCAAAGGGTCCGACGGCACTCTGCCCGACGAAAAGGCTGTGCAGATTCTCTCAAAAATGATCAAGCAGCGCAAGGAAAGCGCCGAGATCTACACACAGCAGAACCGTCCGGAACTGGCCGAGGCCGAGCTTGCACAGGCAGCTGTAATCGAAGAATACATGCCCAAGCAGCTTTCCGACGAAGAACTCACCGCAGCCCTGCGTGAAATCATAGCCCGCGTGGGTGCCACCTCTCCCAAGGAGATGGGCAAGGTGATGGGTGTTGCCTCCAAGGAACTTGCCGGCAAAGCCGAAGGCCGCGCCATCTCGGCCAAGGCGAAAGAGCTCCTCGCCTGATTCCACCCCC
>DBFWRP010000011.1:0-10885 GCA_048222005.1 Muribaculaceae bacterium
GATGTATGTCAGCCTAAAGATGTAATTACGCATAGTCATCACTGACCATCCTCGTTCCACAATGTCAATAGGATACATCTATTTCTCGTTTTCCAATCTGCTCACAATCGTATGGATATGCGCCGGCATTGCCGTGGCCACCGCAGCATGGCTGCTCACCGTCTATGCCGGACGACTTAACATCATTACACGCCGCTGTTCACAGCATCAGGCACAGCCCGAAGATTCGGCCTATCCTCCGGTATCGGTGATAGTACATTCACGCGACACCTCACGTGGCCTTGCCCGCATGCTACCGCAGATTCTCGGTCAGGAGTATCCCGCAGCGTTTGAAGTGATCGTAATCAACGACGGCTCGACAAGCGACACCACCGATGTGGTAAATCTTCTGGCCAACACTCACAAGAACCTGCACATAACGTTCGTGCCCGACAAGGCACGCAACCTCAGCCGCAAAAAGCTCGGCATATCTCTCGGCGTGAAGGCTGCATCCTATCCGTATGTTGTGCTTACCACAGCCGAATGCACCATCCCGTCGGCCACATGGCTAAAGTCCATGGCCACACCGTTTGCCCAGGGCTTCGGCGTTTCGCTCGGCACTGCACACATCACCGGACTGAAACAAGCCGCCGACCGCTTCGACATGGCGCTGACCGAGGCCATATGGCTCTCGGCAGCCCTGTCGGGACATCCCTACCGTGGCACCGGATATAACATCGGCTACAAACGCGAGTTATTCTTCGAGGCAAAAGGGTTCTCAAAATCGCTCACGATGCGTCATGGCGACGACGACCTTTTTATCCGGCAGATTGTCACTCCCGACAATTGCGAGGTTGTGCTGACCGGCGATTCCATTGTAGAGGCGAACTACACCAATCCCGCACGTGAACTCAACGAGATGCGCCTGCGCCACAGCTTCACCGCCCGCTTCCTCCCTCAAGGTTCGTCGCGGCTTTTCGGATTCTCGTCGTTAATGCTGTGGCTATGGCTCGCCGCCACGGTGACAGGGATAGTTTTCTCACTGCCAAACGCCTTGCCGGGATGCATTTTCATCCTCATTGCCATTGCGTTGTGGTGGCTTCTCGGCCTGTCGTGGCGCAAGACCGCCGACGCCATGGGGATACGGCTAAACGCGTTCGCTGCGCCCTGGCTCATGCTATGGCACTGGACACGCACCCTCCGCTACAGCCTCACCTGCGGCAAAGCCTCTCGCCGCAACTACACCTGGCTGCAACGCTGACCGCACAGACTTATACATTTCACCTGCATTTAACACGATTATAATTTTACCATCCAGACTGAAAGATGAAGTTTTACAGATTATTGGCATTGTTACTTATGGCGGCCACGCTCTGCACCGCCTTCGACGCCGATGCGAAGCGCCGAAAACGCAAACACCGCAAACGCCCCAAAGTGACGCGCGTGGTGATGAAAACGCCCACCGCATCCGGTCCGCTGCAGGAAACGGATCCATTCATCACATTCGAGCGCCCGACCCCCATCACAAAAGGTCTGGACAACCGCGTGATAGCCGTATGGCAGAGCCACGGAAAATACTACGACCAGGGGCAGACTCAATGGCGGTGGCAGCGGCCCCGGCTGTTCGGCACCGTGGAGGATCTGCTCGCTCAGGGATTCGTGCTCCCCTACCTCATACCGATGCTCGAAAATGCCGGTGCCTACGTGATGTCGCCGCGCGAACGCGATCTGTCCACATATGAGATGATTATCGACACCGACGGGTGGAAAGGCGGCGATTTCTACATGACCAACGGACGCCATCAGTGGAAAGAGACCTCGCCCGGAGGCGGATTCGCCCACAAAGGGGGCACCATAACCGACGGCCAGAACCCTTTCACCAGCGGAACATCTGAAACGGCGGAAACCGTTGACTCCGATGACACAGACCGACAGTCGACCGCCAACTGGACCGCCGACATAAAACAACGTGGCCGCTACGCCGTGTACGTGTCCTACCGGTCCTACCCCAACAGCGCCACCGATGCCCACTACACGGTGAACCATCTCGGAGGCTCAACCGAAATCACAGTTAACCAGCAGATGGGCGGCGGGACATGGATTTACCTCGGACATTTCGACCTCGCAGAAGGCAAGCCATCGCGCCCCATTGTCACGCTGTCGAACATATCGGATGAGGACGACAGCGTGGTATCGGCCGATGCCGTGAAAATCGGAGGGGGAATGGGTAACGTGGCACGAGCCCCACAAAGCAACGGCCGCGAAGGGCTGCCGGCCGAGGTGTCGTGCGCGCCCCGTTTCACCGAAGGCGCACGCTACTGGCTGCAATGGGCGGGTATGCCCCCGAAAGTCTACACCGAGAGCAACGGGACAAACGACTACACCGACGATTACAAATGCCGCGCATTGTGGGTGAATTATCTTGCCGGCGGTTCGCCGATGCTTCCCGACAGCGCCGGGCTGAACATCCCCGTCGACATGGCGCTGGCGTTCCACACCGATGCCGGAACCACCGATGACGGATCGGTGGTTGGCACTCTCGGCATATATTCAACCGACAGCGGAAACCTGCTCGGCGACGGACGCACTCGTCTGGATGCCCGCGACCTTACGGAAGCCGTCATAGGTCAGGTGGTGGCCGATGTTCGCGCCCTCCACAATCCCGAATGGACCTCACGCGGAGTGCGCGACCGCAAATACTACGAAATACGCGAAACCAAAGTGCCGGCCATGATCATCGAGACCCTCTCGCATCAGAATTTCGACGACATGAAGTTCGCCCTCAATCCGGCTTTCCGTTTCGATGTGGCACGCGCCGTCTACAAAGGTGTGCTCCGTTTCCTTGCGCGCCGCTACAACACCCGTTACACGGTGCAGCCTCTGCCGCCATCCACGTTCGCTATCCGCGACGAGGGGCAGGGACGTTACGCCCTGTCGTGGACACCAACACCCGACCCTCTTGAACCGTCGGCATTCTCAAAGAACTACATTGTGCAGCAGCGTACCGACAACGGAGCGTTCCGCGACGTGGCCGTGGTGAGCGAGCCTCATTATGAAACCACCATAACCGACAACCGCATACATTCGTTCCGCATCGTGGCCACCAACGACGGCGGCATGAGTTTCCCCTCCGAGGTACTCGCACTCTGCAACATGGGCGCAGGGAAAACGGCAGTCAACATCGTCAACGGATTCACCCGCATCTCGGCTCCCGACACATTCAGCACAACTGAATTCTCAGGCTTCAACTACAACTCAGATGGCGGCGTGCCCGATGTATGCGACATCATCACCACCGGCTCGCAGTACGATTTCAGCCACGCATCGTCGTACATCAACAACGAGGCTCCGGGATTCGGCGCCTCACGCGGCAATCTTGAAAAAATCATCACCGGGGGCAACACCCACGATTTCGCCTATCTCCACGGACTGTCGATAAAAGCGGCCGGCTACGGTTTCGTATCGGAAAGCGTGGCAGCCTTCGCCTCCGAACCGACACTCAATCCACTTGGCGCGGCAGGCAAACCCAAGGTGGTTGACCTCATCCTCGGCAAGCAGAAAGAGATTGCCCCTGGCAATGGCTCTCGCGGCACACGGTTCAAGAACTTTCCCCGCGAACTGCAACAGCGGCTTGAGGCACACTGCATGCAGGGGGGCGCACTGTTCGTCAGCGGGGCGTTCATAGCCACCGACCTGCTTGACAATCCACACTCCGACGAGACCACCCGCCAGCTCGACCGCGATTTCGCCAACAACCTCCTCGGCATTGACTGGCAACTCGGCAAAGGCACCGTCGACGGCAAGGTGTCCATGGTTCCATCCCCCTTCAAGCCGTTCGGTTGGCAGGAGCGGTTCAGCTTCGCCGTAACACCCACACCTGAAAGCTACGCAGTGGAATCGCCCGACGCCATCCGCCCCACCGGCACAGGCGCATCAACCATAATGCGCTACGATGAGAACGGCCTGTCGGCCGGCGTGGCGTTCGACCACGCTTTCAACACCAACCGAGGCACAGGGAGCTACCGCTCCGTGGCCATGGGCTTCCCCTTCGAGACAATTGAATCGCAGAAGTCGCGCAACCGCCTTATGGCCGACATTCTGCATTTCCTCATTCCTTAAAAACATACTGACACCATGCAAACCATAGAATTACCACGCCTCTGCACCACCCGCCAGCTTTCCGATGCACTGGCGGCTCTGCCGAAATCGGAAAAACATGTGCTCCTGCATTTCCACGACGGCACCCCGAAACCGCTTGAATTCGACCCCGACGGCCAGATGCGCATGCTGCGCACGCTGCTCGACACCGGCGCGGACATTGTCTACAGTGACTACCGCGAACGCCTGGCCGACGGCCGCGTTGCGGCTCACCCAACAATCAATATGCAGCGGGGCTCGTCGCGCAACGATTTCGACTTCGGTGCCGTGGTGGCGGTGGATGCACCGCGTCTGCTTGCGTTCCTGAACGCCCCGGAACTGTCGGAACTGAAATTCTCGGCGTGGTATGCCTGCTGGCTTTGGTTCGCCATGGCAAGCGGGAACGCCGGCGCAATAGTCCGCATCCCCGAACCGCTCTACACCGTGGGACAGACAGATGCCCGTAAGAGCGGCGAAAAACAGTTTGACTACGTCGACCCGCGCAACCGCGAGGTGCAGCTCGAATTCGAGCGCGCTTTTACGCTGATTCTTGAACGCGTAGGCGCCCGTCTACCGGCTTCACGTGCCACAATCAACCCTGACGAACAGGTATTTCCGGTAGAAGCATCCGTCATCATACCGGTACGCAACCGCGCCCGCACCATTGCCGATGCCGTGCACTCCGCCCTGGCCCAGACGCCTGAGTTCAGCTTCAACGTAATCGTGGTTGATAATCACAGCACCGACGGCACCACCGATATTCTTTCAAAACTGGCTGCATCCGACCCGCGCGTGATTCACGTAATCCCCGAATCCACCACCCTCGGCATCGGCGGCTGCTGGAACCTTGCCGTGAACCACCCCTGCTGCGGCCGCTTCGCCGTGCAGCTCGACAGCGACGACCTCTACAAATCGGCCGATGTGCTACAGCGCATCGTCGACACCTTCCGCAGCGAACGTTGCGCAATGGTGATCGGGAGCTATGAACTCGTGGACTTCAACGGAAATCCCATCCCCCCGGGGCTGATTGACCACAAGGAATGGACCGACACGAACGGAGCCAACAACGCCCTGCGCATCAACGGTCTCGGCGCCCCGAGGGCATTCTATACCCCGGTGTTCCGCCAGATCGGAATGCACAATGTAAGTTACGGCGAGGATTACGGAATCGGCCTGAACATCAGCCGTACATGGCGCATCGGGCGCATCTACGATTCGCTGTATCTGTGCCGCCGGTGGGAGGGAAATTCGGATGCCGACCTCTCGGTTGAAAAGGTGAACGCCAACAACGCCTACAAGGACTGGCTGCGTACCGTCGAGCTTGAGGCCCGCATCCGCCTGAACCAGGAAGCATCCTCAACATCCGCGTGCTGACAATGGAAATGACCATGGAAGAATTCAACATTTCCACCACCGGGGCGCTGGCGCTGCTGCAACACCAGCTTGAAGCGTGGCCGCTGGCAGCAGCCAACTTCAAGGCGCTGCAGAATGTGGAGACGCGTGAGATGCTGCACGGCCACACTCGATTCACATTGCAGTTCAATCCGGCACGCATAGCATCCACCGGAGCGAAAATCGACAGCAACTCGCTCAGACAGCGTGCCTGCTTCCTGTGCGGCGAGAACCGCCCCGCCGAACAGATGGAGCTGAACATCGGCAACGGTTATCTGCTACTTGTCAATCCGTTCCCGATTTTTCCGGTACACTTCACCATCCCTGCGGCTGCCCATACGCCCCAGCTAATCACCGCCGACAACTGCACCCCCTTCGCACACATGGCGGCGCTTGCACTCAAACTGCCCGGACTGGCACTGTTCTACAACGGGCCACGCTGCGGAGCTTCCGCCCCCGACCACATGCACTTTCAGGCTGTGGAGCGCCACAGACTTCCGTTGCTGCAATACATCGAAAAAGGCGAACAGCTCCCCTTCAAGGTGTTCACCGACACATTTACCGACATTGCCGACGCCACAGGGTGGTTCCGCACGCTCATCGGACAGCTTCCGGTGCCTGAGGCAGAGCCTCCACATGAGGAAACGCCCGTCAACGTGCTCTGCACCGCATGCCAGGGAGAGAACGGCGAGCCGACGGCCATCCGTGTTGTCGTGATTCCACGCAAAGCACACCGTCCTGATTTCTACGGCTCTGGCGAGGACCAGATTCTTGTGTCACCGGCCACCGTCGACCTCGGCGGCGTTATTATCCTTCCGTCGCCCGATGATTTCCACCGTAAATTCACCACTACCCATCTCGAAACCCTGATCAACCAGACGTGCTATCCCCAAACCTGACACCCTCCATGACATTTCCAAACAGTGAGCCGACCATAAGTGTCGGCATCGTCACCGCTCCTGAAATAAAGTTCCGCCTGCCCGGCGAACCCGTGAAAACCGCACGCCCGGACAGCACCGGCAACGGTGTGGTATGCGACGGCGAATGCAGCCCGGTGCTCCGGTTTGCCCCTGACGCTCCGTTCGAACTTATCGATGTTCCCATCGGCATCGGATTCCACTGGCAACGCAACGAGAACCAGCTTTTCAGCGGACAGCTACGCATCATAGCCGACCAGGGGAAACTCATAGCCATCAACGACATCGGACTGGAATCCTACCTCAAAAGCGTGATATCCTCCGAAATGAGTGCCAACGCCTCGGAAGCGCTGCTGCGTGCGCATGCCGTGGTGTCGCGCAGCTGGCTGCTCAGGCAGCTGCACGATGTGGGCAAACATCCCTGCGGCCTGACAAGCCGGACCTTCTCCACAGATGTTGACGGGCAGACTGTAGATGAACTGTGCTGCTGGCACGACCGTGAGGACCACACGCTTTTCGATGTGTGTGCCGACGATCATTGCCAACGTTACCAGGGGCTTACACGCCAGACATCGCCGGCTGTGGAGGCAGCCGTGGATGCCACACGCGGAATGGTGCTCACTTACGGCGACGAGATATGCGACGCCCGTTTTTCAAAATGCTGCGGAGGCAGAAGCGAGACATTCGGCAATTGCTGGGAAGACGCTTCGCATCCCTATCTTGAAGCTGTTGACGATCCGTTCTGCGACACCACCGACACCGAAATCCTGGACCAGGTGCTCAACGGCTACGACCGAGAAGCGCCTGATTTTTACCACTGGGAGGTGGCATACTCACCCGCAGAGCTTTCCGGGCTCATAGCACGGCGGTCGGGGGTGGATTTCGGCGACATCGAGGAACTCCGGCCACTCACACGCGGCCAGTCGGGACGCATTGTCAGACTGCTCGTCAAAGGGAGCCGGCGCACCATGGTTGTGGGCAAGGAGCTTGAGATAAGGCGATGGCTGTCGGAATCGCACCTGCGCAGCTCGAACTTTGAAGTGACACGCGATGCGGACGGCCGTTTCATCCTCCGAGGACGCGGCTGGGGACATGGCGTGGGGCTGTGCCAGATAGGCGCGGCCGTGATGGGCGCAAAGGGTTACAGCGCCCACGAAATTCTGCAACACTATTTCCCTAAATCCATACTGACAAAAATCTACGAATGAAAAACGATATGACCTCATCCCGGCGCCCCTGGTGGTGGGTGCCGACCCTCTATTTCGCCGAAGGCCTCCCCTACATGGCGGTAATGACCATCAGCACGGTGATGTACAAATGTCTCGGCATCGGCAACACCGAACTTGCCTTCTACACCGCATGGCTCTACCTGCCGTGGGTAATCAAGCCGTTCTGGAGCCCGTTTGTCGACATTATCCGCACAAAACGCTGGTGGGTGCTGACCATGCAGTGGGCCATAGCCGTGGCCATGGCTGCAGTGGCGTTCGCCCTCCCCGCCTCCGGTTTCTTTCAAGCTACATTGGCCCTGTTCTGGCTCATGGCATTCGCCTCGTCTACCCACGACATCGCTGCCGACGGTTTCTACATGCTCGCACTCACACAGCATCAGCAAAGCCTCTTCGTGGGCATCCGCTCGCTGTTCTACCGCATATCAATGATCATCGGCCAGGGTGTGCTGGTGGTTGTGGCCGCCAACGTGAGCGAGGCTTGGGCGCAACCCAAGGCTGGCTGGATTGTGGTGTTCGGCATCCTTGCCGCATTTTTTGCCCTGGTGGCATCGTATCACAGCTTTTCGCTGCCACGGCCGGAAGCGGATGCCATGCGCTCTCCTCGATCGGCATCCGACACATTGCGGGAGTTTGTGGAGACTTTCGTCAGCTTCTTCCGCAAACCCGAAGCCGGCATTGCCATCCTGTTCATGCTTCTTTACCGACTGCCCGAAGCACAGCTTGTGAAGATGATTACCCCGTTCATGCTCGACCCTGTGGAGAACGGAGGCCTGGGTCTGTCGGCCGACCAGGTGGGCATCGTCTACGGCACCGTAGGTGTGATCGGCCTGATGCTCGGAGGCATTGTCGGCGGCCTTGTGGCGGCACGCAACGGCCTGCGGCACTGGCTTCACCCCATGGCCTGGAGCATGTCGCTCACATGCCTCACGTTCGTCTATCTGGCCTACATACAGCCGTCGGCAATATGGGAGGTGTATGTGTGCGTGTTTGTCGAGCAGTTCGGCTATGGCTTCGGCTTCACAGCCTATATGCTCTATCTCATCTACTTCTCGAACGGCCGGTTCAAAACAGCCCACTACTCCATCTGCACAGGCTTCATGGCTCTCGGCATGATGCTCCCCGGCATGGCCGCCGGATGGATTGCCGACACATTCAGCTACCGCACCTTCTTCGTGTGGACCATGGTATGCTGTATAGCCACGATCGGAGTATGCTACCTGATTCATGTAGACCGCGAGTTCGGCAAAAAACTTCCTGAAAACGAATGAAACACACTGCCTTTTCCACCTTCCGCCTTCTGCTTCTGACTGCATTTGTGTGCGCATCCGCAAGCAGCAATGCCTCCGCTGCTCAGGTACGCACAGGCATCGAGACGCTGCGCGACAGCGGTTTCGAGGCACTTCGCGGCAAACGCGTGGGCCTTATAACGAATCCTACTGGAGTGGACAGCAACTTGCGCTCCACCATCGACATTCTCAACGAGGCTCCTGAAGTGGAACTGGTGGCGCTTTTCGCCCCAGAGCACGGTGTGCGCGGCGACATCCCTGCCGGACAGAAAGTGGCACCGACCATCGATGCCCTGACCGGAATAAAAGTTTATTCGCTCTACGGAGCCACACGCAAACCAACAGCAGCCATGCTCAAGGACGTGGATGTGCTTGTGTATGACATTCAGGACAACGGATGCCGCTCCTACACGTTCATCTCCACCATGGGGCTTGCTATGGAACAGTGTGCGGCACTGGGGAAAGAGTTCATGGTGCTCGACCGCCCGAACCCGCTCGGCGGCAACAAAGTGGAGGGCGCACCGGTACAGCCCGACATGCGCTCGTTTGTGGGACAGTTCTCCATCCCCTACCTCTACGGGCTCACGCCAGGTGAACTTGCCCAGATGCTCAAAGGGGAGAAGATGATAAAAAATGCCGATAAACTGTATCTTACCGTAGTGCCGATGGAGGGATGGAACCGCAGCATGCTTTATCCGTCAACCGGACTGCCGTGGGTACTACCGTCACCACATATCCCCTCCGCCGAGACCGCCATCTATTATCCTGCCACCGGTATCGCCGGTGAACTGGATTATATCTCCATAGGCGTGGGATATACCCTGCCGTTCCGCACATTCGCCGCACCATGGATCAACAGCCACAAACTGGCCGAAGCACTCAATGCCCTGAATCTGCCGGGCGTGCGGTTCCGCCCCATCAACTACCGCCCCTATTATGGGTTCGCCAAAGGCTCTGATCTTGGAGGTGTGGAAGTGGTGGTCACCGACTTCGACAGTGCAGAACTGACGCTCATTCAATTTTACGCCATGCAGGAGCTGGCACGGCTTTATCCGGCTCACAAAGCGTCGGCAGCCGCATCCGCCGCACGCTTCGGGATGTTCGACAAGGTGACAGGTAATGCCACCCTGCGCCCGGCATTCTTCAAACGCCACAAGGTGGCCGACATTTTCCCCATATGGCACAACGGAGTGGAGGAGTTCAAGAACACAAAACAGAAATACCATCTTTACAAATGAAACTGATAGCCGACGGTGGAAGCACTAAAGTGAGTTGGGCGCTGATTGACGGCGACCGGGTACACACATTTACAACCGGCGGACTGAACCCGTCGGTGATGACAGCCGATGAACTGCTGCGCAGACTGCGTGCTGAGTTCCAATTGCCGCCACATGCCGAAGTGACCGACGTGGAATTCTACGGAGCCGGATGCCGGGGCGCGCAGCCCCTTGCCGCCATGCGCGAAGCCTTGCAGGCAGTCACGGGCGCTGAAAGGATTATTGTGGAAAGCGACATGCTCGGTGCCTGCCGCGCCGTTCTCGGCAACAAGCCCGGGATAGTGGCGATTCTCGGCACAGGCGCCAACTCATGCTTCTACGATGGCAACTCCATTATTATGAACGCCTCGCCCGGAGGCTACATCCTTGGCGATGAATTCTCCGGAGCATGGATAGGGAAGCAACTTGCCGCCGATTTCATCAAAGGGCTTCTCCCGGCCGAACTGGCTGAAAAATTCACAGAGCGGTTCCATCTCGATGCCGACGAAATAATACGCCGTGTGTATCGTCACGACCTCTCCGCTGATACCGCACCCAACCGCTTTCTGGCCTCTCTCGCGCCGTTTGCAAGCGAGCACATCGGCCATCCCCACATTGCAGGCATCATTGAACGAGGAGCCGCCCTGTTCGTAGAGCGCAACCTTTTGACCTACCCCCAAGGGCACCTC